>JAYVBW010000623.1:0-5374 GCA_043750255.1 Pirellula sp. | reverse complement strand
GTACGGCTTCGTTACGTAAAAACGTTGCAGCAACTTGGGCGTCCCGACGTGATCATTTTGCCTGGAACCAAGAACACACTAGGTGATTTGAATTGGTTACGGATGACGGGTCTTGCTGACGGCATTTTAGCGATGCACGCTCAAGGAACGGTGGTCGTCGGGATTTGTGGCGGTTATCAAATGCTTGGCCGTCGCTTGAGCAATCCCTACGGTATAGAAAGCGATTGGCACTCGGCCTGTGGACTGGGGCTACTCGACGTCGAGACCATTTTTCAAAATGAAAAGCAGACTCGTCAAATCGAAGCTGAGATTACAGACGACATCATTGCGCCTGGCACGCTGGGAGAGTTTATTTACGGCTATGAGATTCATATCGGCCAGACTAGTTCATCATCGTCATGGCTCCAATTGGCAGACGCCGCCATGGGCACTGACTCAATAAACATGGGCCGATCCCGGTACGATGGAGCACGATCCGAAGATGGCCGAGTATGGGGCTGCTACCTGCATGGACTATTTCACAACGATCGGTTCCGCTCCGCATGGCTCCGTTCTCTCGGTGCCGCAATCAGCACTTCGCGATCAACCAACGCGAATGAAGCGATCATGCGATCACTCGATCGACTTGCGGATGCCTTCGAAACCCACATCGATATGAACCAACTCGAAAAAATCATTTGGAACCAGGAGCGAGTCGAAGCCCATGTCGGATGAAATCAATCAAAAGCATAAAGAGCGAATGGTCCGGATCAACGAAGTCAAGGACCGACAACTCGCCGAAGCCACGGAAGAAAAAGGGCTTATTATCGTCCACACTGGGGCTGGCAAGGGCAAGTCGACGGCATCGTTCGGGATGGCCGTTCGCTCTCTGGGTCAGGGCATGAAGGTTGCTATTGTTCAGTTTATCAAAGGTGCTATCCACACCGGCGAAGCGGCATTCATCGAAAAGATCGCCAATCTCGGTATGCCAATCGAGATGCACACACTCGGTGAAGGATTTACGTGGAAGACACAGGACCGTGATCGCGACATTGCGACCGCGCAGAAGGGTTGGCAAAAGGCTGTAGAGTTAATGCGAGATCCGTCGATCGATATGGTAATCTTGGACGAACTGAATATTGCGACCAAGTACGAATACATTGCAATCGCAACCGTGGTCGAAGAATTGCTACAAAAGCGACCAATGCTGCACGTCGTGATAACGGGCCGCAATGCCAGTCCTGAACTGATTGAAATCGCAGATTTAGTTTCTGAAATGAAAGTCATTAAACATCCCTACTCGCGCGGGATCAAACCACAGCGAGGAGTCGAATTCTGAACTCCAATGCCTAATTCTAATCTCAAAGGCACACTGACATTGATCTTGGGCGGAGTGCGAAGCGGGAAGAGCCGTTTCGGGCAAGAGCTAGCGCATCAATTGGGCGGTGGTAACGTGTTGTTCGTGGCAACGGCGGAATCGCGTGACGCTGAAATGGCACGGCGGATCGACACGCATCGGCAATCACGCTCCATCGCATGGCAGACGCTCGAACGCCCCCTTAGAACCGGCATCGCAATCGCTGCGTTCGAAGCGTTACAACCGGTTGTTTTAGTCGACTGCCTGACTTTGTTAGTGAGCAATGTCCTGCTCGCAAACGAATCGGAATCCAATTCTCTTGACGGTATTGCAGTGATCGAGAATCGGATGCATGCAGAAGTCGATGACTTGATTCGAGTAGCCGAAAAACATGAGACACATTTGATTGTGGTCTCGGGTGAAGTGGGAATGGGCTTGGTCCCTGACACAGCCCTGGGTAGATTGTTTCGCGACATGCTCGGATGGTCAAACCAGCGGATTGCAGCACGAGCGACGTCAACTTACTTCATGGTCGCGGGTTTGCCGATCAACGCGTCCTCGCTTGCGTGCTCGGTCCAAACGGCGGCTCAAGAACTTCGTTCCAATCGAGAATCGGGAATGATCCAATGAAATTATTGTCAGGCAACAAATGCTCTTTCTTCTTGCTCATGTGTCTCCTTTCGATGGGGTGCGACAAAAGCAAGCCTAGTTTGTCAAGATCTGCATCCGGAAAATCCACCGAAGACATCAAGATTGAAACCGTCGCCGTAGATCGACTAAATCGAACTGTCTATTTCACCGCAGTTCCACAGCGGATCGTTTCCCTTTCGCCATCGACGACCGAGTTAATGTTCGCGATCGGTGCGGGACACCAGTTGGTTGGAGCCACCGACCATTGCAATTACCCGCCTGCCGCAGCCAAGCTAACACGGGTCGGAGGTGGGACATTGCAAGGGATCAGCAGGGAGACCATACTCAGCCTCAGCCCCGACTTGATTTTATGCAAATGGGATAGTCATCAGCCATTGATCGAACCATTCGAACGTTTCAAGGTACCGATCATGGCGGTCTGTCCGGATACGCTTGCCGAACTGTACGAGGAAGCAACGTTGTTGGGCCGAGTGACGGGACATATGTCCGAGGCGAGCGAATTGGTTGAAAACATGAAGCGGCGGGTTGTGGCTTTAACTTCGTGGGTCGATTCGGTTCCGATGGATCAACGTCGCCGAGCATTCTATGAAGTGTGGGACGAACCATTGATGACCGCCGGACCAAAGTCGTTTATCGGTGAAATGCTCGAGATGGGGGGAATGAAGAATATCTTTTCCGATGCAACGGTCCGCTATCCGCGTATCAGCGATGAGGTGGTGCTCGACCGTGATCCTGAAGTGATCCTTGCGCCTTCGACGCACCGAGCACAGGTCAGCTTGGAGAGCCTCGCCAAGCGACAAGGCTGGGACCGAATTACAGCGGTTCGCAAACGGCAAGTGTTCTTGATCGATGGCGACCAGGTCTCGCGCTGTGGTCCGCGAATGCTTGATGCGTTGGAAGAAATGATTCGTGCGGTCTATCCTGAAAAGCTTCCAAAAGTTCTGCCGAATGAACAACCCGATAAGAAATCGGATCGCGTTAGCGTTTCGCAAGAGGATGCGTACCGTTGAAGTCTCCTGTCGTTACGTTTGTAACTGCGTTCGTGTTGTTGCTGGCACTGGCCATCGTCAGCCTGATATCGGGTGCCGTATCCATTTCCGTCTACGGAGTATTGCAGTGGATTGTTGGATTAGAAGCTGCATCGCTGACTGAGACGGAGCGGACGATTCTGACGCAATTGCGACTGCCTCGGGTCGTCACTGCGTGTCTCGTTGGCGGCTCCCTCGGGATCGCTGGCGTCGGTTTTCAGGGATTGTTTCGAAATCCGCTGGCCGATCCGTATGTGATCGGTGCATCGAGTGGAGCCGGTCTTGGTGTGACTTTGGCCGTAGTGCTTGGTTTACAAGGTAGCGTGATGGGGTTGAGCGGGATCGCAGTGTCGGCGGTGGTTGGGTCGTTGTTAGCGGTAGCAGTCGTGTTCGGCATCGGTTCGGTTGGACGTGGGAGTTCGGTATTGACACTGTTGCTCGCTGGCGTCGCGGTCAGCAGCATGATCAATGCGGTGGCCTCATTACTTATGTACATGAACGACGATAGCGTCGTAGTGATCTTGGCTTGGCTGATGGGGAGTCTCGCGGGGAATGACTGGAGTGTCGTGTTGGCGACGGCGGTTTCGTCGTTAGTCGGTTTTAGTATCTTGTGGAGCATGTCTCGTCCGATGGATGTTTTTTTGCTTGGTGATGTAACGTCGCAGTCGCTCGGTTTAGATCTATTTCGTTTTCGGCTCTTGTTGGTAGCTGGTTCGAGTATCGCAACCGCCGCCGCAGTCGCTTCGGCGGGTATCATCGGGTTCGTTGGTTTGATTGCTCCGCATATTGCCCGCAGAGTGGTTGGGCCTCGTCACCTGCAGTTGCTTCCGATGAGCGCATGCGTCGGGGCAGCGATCATGTTGGTCGCAGATGTGGTTGCCAGGACAGTCGTTGCACCTGCAGAACTGCCTGTTGGGATTCTCACTGCGTTGTTGGGATGCCCGTTCTTCTTGTTCTTGCTAAAGTCACGCAACGAAGCACACGAAGGTGCCGCATGAGTCAGCTTACGAGCAAGGACTTGACGTTTTCGTACGCCAACCGATTGATTTTGGATCGCATTTCGATGCAAATGAGAGCCGGCGAAGTGGTCGTTTTGCTCGGTGCAAACGGAGCAGGGAAGACGACGTTATTGCAAGCGCTTTGTCGACAGCTTAGGCCTGCGTCCGGTAGCGTGGCGGTCGCGGACAGTGATATCACGTTATTCACTCGCCGTGCGCTGGCTCAAAACATCGCATTTATGCCACAGCATGAAAACCGCCAATCGGAACTGACGGTCCACGATGTCGTTTCACTCGGTCGTACACCACACTGCGGATGGTGGATGCCATTGTCAAAACATGATCGCGAAGTGATTGAAGACTCGCTCAAGGCAACTGGGCTCATGGAATATCAACAACGGCGCATCACGCAACTATCCGGAGGCGAATGGCGACGGATGATGTTGGCCAGGGCGCTTGCACAGGACGCTCCGATCTTACTGTTGGACGAACCGACTGCCGGTCTCGATTTGAAGTACCAGTTTGATGTCCTGGACCGAGTGCGCCGGATGGCCAAGGAACGCAACTTGGTCGTCGTTATCACGCTTCATGATTTGAACCATGCCGCTATGTTTGGTGATCGATTGGCACTGTTAGCTGATCGTTCGTTGATCGCGATAGGAACTGCCCGTGAGGTTCTGACACCGAGCTTGATTCGCCAAGCGTTCGACGTATCGGTAACTGTCATGGATCACCCTGTGCATGGAACTCCGTTTGTGGTGCCAATGTATCCAGCGGGCTCGATCGGCAAATCGGTGCGAGATGATTGAATCAAGTTTCGCCGCAGTGCTCGTTTTGGCCTTCATCGGAGATATCGTGTTGGGTGACCCGCCGAATCGATTTCATCCGGTCGTTTGGATGGGAAATGCGATCTCGCTGGTTCGACAATGGACTCCGATCTTGGGCGAATCGGTCCGATTTCTATCTGGATTGGCTCTGTTATGCGGCGGTATGGTTGTAGTCGCGCTGCTCGGTTGGTTCATCCAACGCGCCTGCCAAACTTGTCCAGTTTTTGTTAGAGTACTGGTTCAAGCGGTTGTTTTGAAATGCACGTTCAGTGTAAGTTCGTTGGCGAAAGCGGCGAAGTTAGTCAGTATGGCACTCCGCAACGGGGATATCGATTCAGCTCGGCATCAGGTCGCTTATCATTTGGTCAGCCGCGATGTGTCGAAACTGGGCGCATCGAAACTATCGGCTGCGACGATTGAATCGGTGGCGGAGAATACGAGCGATTCCGTTATTGCGCCCTTGTTCTATTTCGCGATTGCAGGCTTGCCCGGTGCGCTTGTTTATCGATTCGTTAACACGTGTGACGCGATGAT
>JAYVBW010000622.1:0-2608 GCA_043750255.1 Pirellula sp. | reverse complement strand
ATAAAACTCAAGTCCATCGATCTCCAACGTCTTAGCCAGATCAAACCATTGCGACAGCTTCATCGTGCCGTCTTTGCAGAGCGCCTGCATGTACGCTTTAGGAAAGGCTGCAATTTTAGGCATAAAATGCGTCTCGATAGGTGATTGAGGAATATTGGGTGCGAAGATATTGGAACGTACTTTCGTCTTATGGGTAGTAGAGACAAAATCATTAAGGGTAGCGGTACGGTAATAGCACCTGCGGTGCCATTTCTTGTAGCGGAGTGGCGCAAGCCACCCGGTTTTTCATTAGTTTTCTCGCACTCGCACAACACCGGACGGCTCGCGCCGTACCGCTACCAAAATCAGCGGCCCGGGGCTAGCGCCAACCGGTTCACGAAACCCGCAAATTACGGCAGTTCGGGACGTTCGCCGACGGCAACGTCGATCTTGATTTGCTTTTCGTCTCGATCGATGGTGAATTCCACTTTATGCCCAACCGGTGTTTTGCATATGGCAAAGATCAAGTCCTCGATACCTTTGATGCGGTTTCCGTTCAATTCAATGATGGTATCTCCCTCTTTCAAACCCGCGTAGGCAGCGGGCGATTTTGAAACCACGCTGCGAACGACGGCACCGCGAATGGGAAGCTTGGCCTCTTCGTTCACAGGGTCGACAACTGTCTCTGCATCGGACATTTCCGCTTGGGCAGCGAGTTTTGCCGGGGAAATTTTCTTCCATTCGGAGGCGTTGACGAGCGCAACACCTACCCAGCCTCTTCGCATTTTGCCAGTTTCCAGGATCTGTCTGAAGACTACTTTCGCAACGTTGCTGGGGATTGAAAAACTGACGCCACGATAAGACTCGCCGATGATGGCAGTGTTGATACCGATCATTTCGCCGCGGCCGTTGACCAACGGACCACCGCTGTTGCCCGGATTCACAGCCACGTCGCTTTGCATCAAGTCGCTATACCTGGGCGTAGCTTTTTGTTTACTTCCCCGACTCAATGGGTTGCGAATCGAATCCTCGTAACCAGTCCCGCTCAAGTCCAATCGATGTTTGCTGCTGAGGATGCCAAACGTGACGGATCCGGTTAGACCAAACGGACTGCCAACCGCCCACACCGGCGAACCGACTTCGATTGTGTCACTGTCGCCCCAACCGATGGGTAGCAAGTCGTCGGCGTTGATCTTCAGGACGGCCAAGTCGGTTAGTTTGTCGAAACCGACGAGCTCGGCGATACATGCGCGCTCGTCCGCGAGGACGACACTGATTTGAGATCCATCGTCTAGAACATGATAATTCGTTAGGATGTAGCCACGTTCATCGACGACGATTCCGCTACCTTGTCCGACCTTCATGCGACGGGGAGTAGAGCGAACCATTTCCTCCAAACTAGGTTCGGAGTAATCAGGTTCCTCTGTACTCATCATGATATGAACGACGCTGGGGCTAACTCGTTTTGCCACGGTCTGCGAAACGCTGTTTAGACCTTCCCAAGAGACTCGTTCCAGTTGCTGGCCCGCGATTTCGTATTCTGCCCGTAGTTGACCACGATGCCATGAGTAACGAGAAAATTCCAACATGGAAGGCAATAAATAACGCAACGTCACTAACAGAACGAGGACTACCGTCAAACTCAGAAACGTTGACAAAAGCAGTGATGCCGCTGTCGGATGCCTAATGGAAATAGAAGATCTAGGGTTGGATTCTGCGGCCCTATCGCCTTTCGAGCCATCCGATTCGGCATGATTTTCCAATTCGCTGTACGGCGACGATGGCACCGCAGTTGGTTCCATTTCACTCATCGAAGCATGCCTTTCATGAAATGTGGGGCAGCGGCTCCGTCCGCTGACGAGCACGACCCCCTGCCATAAATCCCTGCGGGCGGAGCCGCAGGGCCACTACTCCCTGCTTGGCCACTATTAATTTACGACCCTATTCTAACCGAACAATTCTAGTCGCGGCAATGATTTAATCTGTGATTGATACTGAACTTTCTTTGTCCGGCCGGTGAACTATCGGTAGATTGCGACTAAAATCGTTCCCACTAAAGACATCATTTCTCGCTGGACTATGGATCGGTGAAAGCTCAAAACGCGATCGATTTAACTGCGGTCATCACGACGCCTGAAAATATTCAGTTCGAATACCGGATCGCTGGTCCATTTCGGCGATTGCCAGCACTTTTGTTGGACTTTACGATTCGGATGATGTGCCTCGTTGCGATCCTTATCCTGATGATGGTTTTCGGCGCGACCGCCGCAATGCCCAGCGGGATGATCTTTTTTTTGATTCTGCTAGCGTCCTTTGCTCTCGATTGGTTTTACGGACTTTTTTTTGAAACCTATTGGAACGGACAAACGCCTGGAAAATGGCTGACGATGATCCAAGTGATTTCGGTTGATGGCCGGCCCATAAACGCTTACCAAGCGACCGTTCGCAATTTCCTTCGTCTCGCCGATTTTGCACCGATGGTTTCTTTAGAAATGTTTGCAGCAGATGCCCCTCCGGCATATGTCATTCCGACGTTTCTGGTCTCATTGATTTGCATGACGTTGACATCTCGATTCCAACGATTGGGCGATTTGGCTGCAGGTACGATGGTCGTTGTCAACGAACGATC
>JAYVBW010000621.1:0-1604 GCA_043750255.1 Pirellula sp. | reverse complement strand
GCGTGTAACGCATGGCGTCGTAAAACAATCTCGGAATCCGATTCCAACGGTGGCAATCCTCGCACTTGTCGGCGCTGCAACTGCCCTCGCATGACGGTTGCATGACCGCCATACAGTCTGTCGCACAGAACGGGGCAGCCAATGTGGGCGAGGTGCAATCGAATTTGGTGCGTTCGACCCGTTTTGGGCTGCACTTTAAGGTATGCATAGCCGGGAAATCGTTTCATCACTTCGAAAAAAGTTTCTGCATCTCGGCTTGAGTGATGGCCAGCTCGTATGGCCATCTTATCGCGTTGATATGGATGGTTGCCAATAGGCTGAATGATTCGGTCTCGGTCTCGATCTAGCGCACCGGCAACAATCGCCATGTACGTCTTGTTGACTTCACGAGATTCAAATTGGGCACACAGCTTGAAATGTACTTCGTTGGTCTTCGCAATGACAATGACCCCGCTGGTGTCACGATCTAGGCGATGCACGATTCCGGGCCGGGTCGGACCACCCGCGTCGCTGAGCTGTTGAAAGTGATATGCCAAGGCTGCCGTAAGTGTACCCGACCAATGACCCTTGGCAGGGTGAACTACCATCCCTGGAAACTTATTCACGATGACGAGGCAGTCGTCCTCAAAAATAATATCCAGCGGAATGTTTTCAGGAATTGGCCCATCTTTTGGCGGCGGCGGGAGCAGGTTGACCGTGATAGTCTGGTCGGTGAATACTTTGAAAGCTGGTTTTACTGGCTTTCCATTCACGAAGACCTTATTTTCCATTACGATTCGTCGCAAGAATACTCGGCTGTAACTATCGAGAAGTAGTGCAAGAACCAAGTCCACCCGTTTTCCCGAATACTCCTCAGTGACGACAAACTCAAAGTCACGAAGTTCCGCACTGGCATCAGCGGTTTCTAAGGCTGCATCATGTGCTGGAATGGGTTCGGTTTCGTCGAGTGGAAGTTCGTCGATTGAATCTGCGTTTGCCATTGACCTATGTCATTTCTCGAATCGGTAACGCAGAGGAACTGAAGTTTACGATGGAGACTTCTTTTCTGCGGCAGCGTCGTCGACTTTTGGCAACTCAACCTTGGGTTCTTCCCGTCTAGTTGTGGCTGGCAAAGTGGATTCGGCGGGTGCGTTGGGTGGCGACAGCTCTGGCTCTTTTGCAGGAAGAATTATCGGTGGGGTTGTTGGAGCATTACCGGCTGGATTTGTCGGAAACGAAATATTGGGAGCAATTGGCAAAGTCGGGTTGATGGGAGGATTTTCGATTAGGACTGGCGAGGATGCCCGACTGGTTTTGTACCAAGCGTAAAACTCTTCGCCAGCTTTGCTCTCCAACCAAGCTACGCGCTTCATAGCTTCGGCAATCAATTCGATCCCCATCGCTTTGTTTTGAATTACTTTTCGGTAGAAAGAAAGTGCTTTATCAAGATCGCCCATTCCTTCGGATGCTTGAGCAAGACCGAAATTAGCTCGTCCCGATAAGAATGGGTCGCTGCTTTTTTCGGCCACTGCGCGATACTCCGCAATGGCTTCTTTGTAGAATTGCTCTGCCAAATCACGATCGATGTAAACTTTTTCGAGAGCGCGCGACATGTTGGCGTCACC
>JAYVBW010000620.1:0-4678 GCA_043750255.1 Pirellula sp. | reverse complement strand
AGAAGTAGTGATGTAGTGCATCAACTAAAGTTCCTTACTAGATAAAAGCTTACTGAGCCTGAGGCGCTAGCCGATTTCCTGCGGCGTGGCTCGGCTAACGCCTCAGGCTCAGTAAAGTATGCACGATTGATCGAGCCTTTGCGGCTCAATGAACACGCGAAAAACATGAAAATCACCGAGATCGAAACACTTGTCTGCCACGCTCGCATGCGGAACTGGGTTTTCGTGAAAGTCATCACCGACCAACCGGGACTGTTCGGCTGGGGAGAAGCGACCTTAGAATGGCACACTCGCAGCATCGTCGGAGCCGTTGAGGATCTTTCGCACTTGCTCCTCGGTGAGGATCCGACGCGTGTCGAACATCTTTGGCAAATGATGTGGCGGCAACACTTTTGGCACGGCAACGGAATCACGCGATCAACCGCTATTGCCGGGATCGATCTCGCGCTGTGGGACATCATTGGTAAGATTCACGGAGTTCCGTGCCACCAACTGTGGGGTGGATCGGTTCGTGACTCGATCCGGTTGTATTGTCATCTAGGTGGTGGCAACCTCGAAAGTTTCTACGAGACGCCCGTGGATAACGCGAAACAGTTCGCTGATCTCGCTCGCCAAGCGGTTGCGGAAGGCTTTACGGCGTTCAAATCCATGGCGGTTCCTCCAACGATGCCGATCGAAGGGCTCAAGCCGATCAAGGCTGCTGTTGCCTGCGTCGCGGCGATGCGTGAAGCCGTTGGCGATGATATCGATATTATGGTGGACTGCCACGCCCGGCCATCTCCAGCCATGGGAATGCAGTTCGCCAAAGCACTAGATCCATTCGGTCTCTATTTTCTTGAAGAACCGTGTTGGCCTGAGAGTATCGAAAGCCTCGCAGCGATCAATGCTGCCGTCACAACACCCATCGCAACGGGCGAACGTATGACAAACTTGGCAGCTTTTCGTGACTTGTTTGCCGTGCGAGGTTGCGAGATCTGTCAGGTCGATATTACGCATTGTGGCGGCTTCACTGAGGCGCGCCGGATCGCTGCCTTGGCTGACGCTTATCGAATCGCGCTGGCTCCGCATAACCCGCAAGGCCCGGTTAGTACGGCTGCTTCTCTGGAGTTTGGGTTCTCGCAACCGAGCTACATTATCTGCGAGACGGTGCATAACGACGTGCCATGGCGGCAGGATGTTGTCGAAGAAGGCTATGCCATCGACGAAACGACGCGGTCGGTGACACCCAACACGAAGCCCGGTCTGGGTGTTACTATCAACGAAAGCGAAGTCCTAAAACATCCGTTCCAACAAGAGCTTCCGCAGCGAGTCTTCTACCGCGACGGAGCAGTAGGTGATTGGTAAGCCATGCAATCGAACAACCCGCCAGCCTTTCGGCAACCGTCGTTTCACGGTCGAATCGGAATCGCTCGCGCCGACATCACACCGCCTATTGGGATTTACGCTCGTAACTGGGGAGCGGCAAAGCACGATGTGGCTTGCTCCATTCACCGTCCCTTAACGCTCTCTGTTCTAGCATTGACTGCATTAGATGGCGGTCAACCACTGGTGTTCGTAGACGCCGACCTCGGTTGGTGGAAAACGCCGCTAACGTATACGAAGTTTTCCGCTCGATTGCTTGAAACGCTAAAGCTCGAGCCTGCAAACTTGATCTTTGCGCTCAGCCATACCCACGCTGGCCCGCCGTTGATGGACCCTGACGATTCCTTGCCCGGCAGCGATCTACTGCGAACCTGGATGGAACACGTCTTCGAATCGACGGTTTTCGCAGTACGTCAGGCGCTGAAAAACCAGATCGAAGCCACACTGGACTGGCACACCGGGCGATGCGGCCTAGCGACCCATCGTGATCTTCCTGACCCGTTTCCAGGAAAGTCTCGCATTATCTGTGGTTTTAATCCTGGCGGAAAGCCTGACGACACTTTGATTGTCGGACGGGTCACGGATTCATCGGGTCGTATTGTTGCAACGTTAACAAACTACGCATGCCATCCGACAACATTGGCCTGGGAAAACACCGCGATTTCCCCGGACTACGTCGGAGCTATGCGTGAAACCATGGAACAAGTCACTCACGCACCGGCCTTGTTCATGCTCGGTGCGTGCGGCGATCTAGCACCGAGATACCAGTATGTTGGTGACCTTGATATCGCGGACGGTCATGGCCAGCAACTGGCGTATGCAGCCCTCTCAACATTGCAAGGGATGGAACCACCGGGTACGCGTTTGGCTTTTTCTGGAACCGTTGAATCGGGTGCGCCGCTGGCTGTCTGGAAACGCGAATCGTGCGAGCTTTCTCAAGTATTGAAAGCAAACCAAACCAAAGTCGATCTGCCACTGAAGGACTGGCCCTCGGCGGATGAGTTGGAGCAGCAGCGTCTGGCCAGTACCGATCGCGCTCTGGAAGAACGGCTTCGGCGCAAACGCGATATTCGTCGCGGAATTGGGGATGGCTCAACATTCAGTCTGCCGATCACCGCTTGGCGAATCGGCGACGCGGTGCTCGTCGGGTGTTGCTGCGAACCTTACTCCGTACTTCAACAAGAACTGCGCCGCCGGTTTCCTGATCACACCGTCATTTGCATGAACTTGATCAACGGCTCGATCGGCTACCTGCCCCCCGCAAACCTCTACGACACTGAAGTCTATCCTGTATGGCAAACGCCTTTCGACCGTGGCAGTCTCGAACTAACCCTTGAAACCATGACACAAGCGATTCGTAATGCCCTCGCCATCTAACGTACAACTGCACGGAGTACTTCCCGTTCTCCAAACGCCATTCACTGACGGTGGTTCGATCGATAACGCTGTACTGCAATGCGAGATCGACTGGGCATTTGAGACGGGTGCAGACGGCGTGGTGGTCGCGATGGTCAGCGAGGTGCTGCGGTTAGGCTACCATGGCAGGCGAGAATTGGCCGGTCTGGTTTGCCAAGGTGTACGGGGACGTGGATTCACCGTCATCAGCGTGGGCGCAGAAAGCACAGACGAAGCGGTGGAGTTTGCAAAACACGCCGAATGCCTTGGAGCAAGTGCCGTGATGGCGATCCCACCGGTAGCCACGTCACTAAGCAGTTCGGCCACTCGAGAATACTTCGCAGCGATCGTTAGCGGCATTACGATTCCGCTTGTCGTTCAGGACGCTTCCAATTACGTCGGTGCGGCGATCGACTTAAGCGTCTATTTGAGTCTGCTGGAACAATTTGGCCCCGATCGCATCCTGTTCAAACCTGAAGCCAGTCCGCTTGGTCCTAACCTCTCGAAACTTCGCGATGCGACCGATGGCAAAGCTCGCATCTTTGAGGGTTCTGGAGGGATCAACCTCGTCGACTGTTACCGACGCGGAATCGTCGGAACCATGCCTGGCACGGACCTGCTCGATGGAGTCGTAGCGCTCTGGAATGCATTAGCTGCATGCGATGAAGACCGGACTTACCAATTGTCACTTCCTATATGTGCACTCGTTGCGTTGCAGCTTCAGGGTGGACTCGATGGATTTCTGGCGATCGAAAAATACCTTCTCAAGAAACGTGGTCTTTTTAACAACACATTGCAGAGGCAGCCGGTTGGCTGGCAGCTTGATCCCGAAACGCAGGCGGAAGTCGACCGACTTTTTGCTAGACTTCAGGCGGTGATCTAGATGGTGGACCGCGCCACAAACATACGTTACCAGGCACTTACTTGGCTTACACTGGCGGCTGCTCTATCTTATCTTTGCAGGAACTCAGTCGGCGTCGCGGAGAGTACGATTCGCGAAGACTTGGGACTGACGCTCGAGCAATCAGGCTGGTTCATGGGTGCGTTTTTCTGGACCTATGCGATCTTGCAAATACCCAGCGGATGGTTTGCCGAGCGTCGAGGGACTCGCATCGCCATGAGTGTCTTTGCGCTCGGCTGGTCTTTGGCCATGATCTGCATTGGAATCGCGCCGGTTTTCTGGTTGTTGATCGCTGCGCAACTAATGATGGGTGCCGCTCAAGCGGGAATCTTTCCTGCTTCGTGCAACTCGATCGGGCATTGGATGCCGCTTGCGCGACGCTCCCTGGCATGCGGAATCCTTGCTGCGGGTATGCAATTGGGCGCGATCAGTGCCAGCGGCCTCACCGGCGAGCTGATGAATCCACTGGGATGGCGCTGGGTATTCGTAGTCTTTGCCGTGCCTAGCATCTTGTGGGCTTTAGGCTTTTACCTGTGTTTTCGAGATCGCCCCGCGCAGGCCCGCGCTGTGAACTCAAGCGAACTAGCATTGATTAGTTCAGGACGCGAGAGCGACGCCTCGAAGCAGCATACCGATGCCAGCGAATTGATACCGTTGCGAGTGATCATGCTGAGTTCGGTGATGTTGTGGCTCTGTGGTCAGCAAATCTGTCGCGCTGCTGGTTACATGTTCTTTGCCAGTTGGTTTCCGACCTTCCTCCAGGAAACACGCGGCGTTTCAGTGAAAGAATCTGGGTATCTTCAAGGCTTGGTACTTGGGGGGACGCTAATCGGCTGCATCTTCGGCGGGATGATCACGGATGGGATCTGGCGACGAACTAGAAGTCTTCGTCTCAGCCGTAGTGGTGTTGGAGCCACATCCTTAGGAGCATGTTCGCTATTGATATTGGGAGCTTGGTTTGTTGAAAGCGTTTCACTGGCGGTGGTCTTGTTAGCACTCGGAGCGTTTTTTGCGGCGCTC
>JAYVBW010000619.1:0-4277 GCA_043750255.1 Pirellula sp. | reverse complement strand
AGCTGAACAGCGGATTGCAGAATGCGTTGCTGACGAAGGGCGCAATGTTCAATTTGATTTTCAGAAAATGCGTTGTCGTCACGCTTGTTTCGTCCGACGAGCGTTTGCCCACTACACGGTGCATCCACCAGGACCGCATCAAAGGTTTGGGGCATCAGATTGGCCAACATCTCCGGGTCGTACGAAGACACAGCAAAGCAAGGATTGCCGGTCCTCGCCAACGAATAGCGTAGGACATCGACTCGCGATCGGATACTCTCATTAGCTAACAAGAATCCATTTCGTCCAAGACGTTCGGCAATAGCCGAAGCCTTGCCACCCGGAGATGCACATAAATCGCATATCTTATCAGTAGCCTGTGGGTCAAGTAACGCGAGCGACAGTAACGATGCTGCGTCCTGAATGTAATAGTCAGCCGTGGCGTAGTTGAGAAACGAAGCTGGCCGCAATTTAGAATCGACCAAAAAACGCCCCCACGGATACCAAGGAACTTGGGTTACAGCAAATGGCAGTTCTGTTTCCACACGATGGACGTGTAGTCGAATGCACCGATCGCTGAAGCTGTGAAGCGCTTTCAGAAAAGTTTCCTGTTCGTTCGTGTCTAAGAGCTGATTGTGATTCATAATGTGCAACTTCAAAACTGGGGCGTCGTGCTAGCCCGGACTATTCACAGGGTATTTATTGATCAGCCCAATGGCACTCACTTTAAACCTTTTTCGCTAGCTTCGGGCTACGTTTTAAGCGATTTCGCTAGCGAATTCAGGCCCGGGGCTAGCGCCCACCGGTTCACGAAATCGCACCGTGAGTGCCATTTGGCTAACGCCTGCGGCTAATGAATAATCCAGGCTAGGAACGAATCAGTTTAGAAGCGGCGACGCGTAGTACGGGACATCGCGGCAAAGAATCCAGGAACGATTGGCCGTAGGCTTTCGTCGTCATGCGAGGGTCGGTAACCACGATGATTCCTGAATCGGTTGCGGTGCGAATCAGACGGCCAAAGCCCTGTTTGAATTTGATGACTGCCTCTGGCAATTGGTAGTCTTGAAAGGGATTGCCTCCGGCCTTCCGAATCGCTTCTAGCCTGGCTTCCAGCAGCGGATGATCGGGTACGCTAAACGGCAATTTACTGATCACCACCAGCCGAAGGGCATCGCCAGGAACATCGACACCTTGCCAAAAACTCTCGGCACCGAACAAAACGCCGCGAGGGTTTTGTTTGAATGCTTGTAACAATTGATTGCGAGGGACACCGTCGGCTTGCGAGTAGATCGTCAAATTGTTTTCGTTCATCCAAGGCGTCAAAGCCGTGCAAGTTTTTCTAAGCATGTCATAGCTGGTGAACAATACGAACGCGTGGCCATCGCTCTGGCCGACAAAGTGCTTGAGAACAGGGATGATGGCCTGCTCGTACTTTACCTTCTCTAATGATGGGTCAGCGATATCCGTGATCAGGTGCAGTTCGACGAGCTTAGGATAGTCAAATGGGCTTCCGACTTGCAGCGTCTTGGCTCCAACAGCACCAATGCGTCCTTGAAAAAAAGCGAAACCTTTTGCTTTGCTTTGCCCAGTGGCGACCGTCGCGCTGGTCATGATGACACTCTTGACTTTACGAAAGAGCTGGTTGCGCAAATAGTCGCCAATGTCGAGCGGACTGCTTCGCATCGTAATGCGAACCGTGTTTCGCGATTGGACGCTCCTCGTCTGTTGCTCAAGCCAGTAGACCGAGTCGCTTACTTTCTGCTGAAGCCATTGATCGATACTGGCCGCGAGCGAACTGAGTCGTTGGCTGGCGGACATCAACTCGAGACGGCTGTTGGCATCCTTGAGATCTTGGCCGTATCGTTCTAACTGTTCCGAGAGTGACTGCAATCGTTCCCCCAAAACGGTCTCGATCAGCAATGGAGCTCGAACGCGTCCGTTGCTCTTTTCTTGACCGGCCTGCCAGCCTGCCAAGTCTGCTGTGAGGTCGTCGAGCGATTCCATGCAGCGATACGTATCTTGCGTCAGTTGCCTGAGTCCGAGGGCAACCAGAATTCCCTTTTCAGTTCTCGGATTGTAGAGTTTGCGGAGTGTGTAATCGATTTGCGAGTTACTGATTTGTAATCCCAAGTGCTCTCCTGCGACCGCTTCGATGGTATGGCATTCGTCGAAGATGACCGAATCGTATTTGGGCAAAATCCCACCACCCTGCGCGCGCAGTGCCAAATCGCTAAAAAAGAGAGCGTGGTTGACGATCAGGATTTGCGAGTTTTGGACTCGACGTCTGGCTGCGTAGTAGAAACAAGAGTCATGGTGCTTGCATTTGCGACCCATGCAATTACCGGAATCGCTGGCAACTTCGTCCCAGACGTTGCCAGGTGGTCGAAAAGCGAGACTGCTCAGCGAACCATCGTTGGTCGTACGCGACCAGTCTTTAAGCGCGTTGAGATGTTCGTGATCTCGTTCGCTACTCCAAAGACTGACAGATCGGCTATCCGCGAGCTCCAATCGTCGCTTGGACATATAGTTGCCACGACCTTTCACCAGAACGCTGGTAAACTCGCGCGGAATGACCGCTTTGAGGAGTGGCAAGTCTTTGGAGATGAGCTGCTCTTGGAGGCTAATCGTGTGCGTGCTGACGATGATTCGCTTGACGGAGTCCTCCTCATCTTCATCTTCTCCATCGCCGCGAGGTTTTTGTTTTTTTTTGATCGGCTCGGCGGGTTGATCTTTGGCCGCCATGGCATTTTCAGCGGCGGTTACGT
The DNA here is from genome assembly GCA_043750255.1 of Pirellula sp. Lineage (GTDB taxonomy): Bacteria > Planctomycetota > Planctomycetia > Pirellulales > Pirellulaceae > JBKCUI01. The sequence continues at coordinate 1,533 of JAYVBW010000619.1, read as the reverse complement.
GCAGGATGGCTGGAACCAGATAACCAAAGCTCTTGCCGACGCCCGTGCCGGCTTCGACGATCAAATGATTGCGGTTGCGCAACGCATCTCCGACCGCTTCGGCCATGGCGATCTGTTCATTGCGATGTTCGTAGTTCTCGATGCGGCGAGAAATACTCCCGGTCGGGCCCAAGATCGCGTTAATATCCAACTCGCCCATCAACTCAGTTTCCTTAAAAAAAACGCGGGATAGGCTTCCAACCTGTCATCGCAATGGCCCACTACGGCGATCGGCAGTTTGCAATGTACCGTGACACTTATTACTTGAGCCTGAGGCGCTAGCCGATTTCTTGCGGCGTGGATCGGCTAGCGCCTCAGGCTCAGTTGGTAGTTTTCAGTCTGCCGGTCGCCTAACAGCTAACCCCACGGAATTCATTGTAAGGCATCAAGTGGAGCTTTGGCACCGCAAAAAGGGAGGGGCAGCATTAGTCGATGCCATGTTCCGCGTTTCTTGGTGCGACGGGCTGGCTAGCTTGTTTGTTCGATTGGGCTAGTTGAGGCCTCGGGAATAAAAAACATGAACCAAATCATCCCCAGCACCGCAGACGTCGTCGACGCAATCAAGATGGTGATTTGCGAAAGGTTGACGACAGCCTGATCCTCGAATGCAAGCAACGAGACAAAAATTGACATGGTAAAGCCGATACCAGCCAGCAGGCCTGCGCCAATAAGGTGACTCCAACGCAGTTCATGTGGGAGTTGTCCGATCTTCAATGCAATCGCCAATCCACAGAAAGCAAGAATTCCCAACGGCTTACCGATAACTAGTCCCAAAAATATTCCAATCGTATTGCGTTGCATAAGCTCAAGATACCATTCGCCCCCAATCGGAATGCATGTGTTGACCAACGCAAAAATCGGCAATATTCCGAGAGCCACGGGAAAGTGGAGCCTATGTTGAAGCCGGTGGGAAACGCAATCGTGAGTTTCTTTTGAAAACGGGATTGCAAATGCAAGAAGCACGCCACCAATCGTTGCATGGACTCCCGAATTCAAAAGGCACCACCACATGGCGGCTCCCCCGATCAGGTAAGGCCATAAGTTCATAACACGTGTGCGATTGAGTACTAAGAGCAAAGCAAAAATGGCGAGTGCACTGCTGAGATAACTAATTGTGATTCCTTTGGTGTAGAAGATTGCAATGACAACAATTGCTCCGAGGTCGTCCGCAATTGCCAAGGCGGTCAAAAACACCTTGAGGGAGTAAGGGACCTTGCTTCCGAACAAAGATAAAACGCCAAGCGAAAAGGCGATGTCCGTTGCCATCGGGATACCAGCACCGCCCTGCGTTTGCGTGCCGGCATTCATCGAAAAATGTATCGCTGCCGGCACAATCATTCCCCCTATTGCCGCGAAGACAGGTAAAGAGGCGTTTCGCCACGAAGAAAGTTCGCCTTCGTAGATCTCGCGCTCCAACTCAAGGCCAATCATCAAAAAAAAGAGGAACATGAGCCCGTCATTGACCCAGTGTGCGACAGAGAGACCAAAATACTC
>JAYVBW010000618.1:0-3021 GCA_043750255.1 Pirellula sp. | reverse complement strand
GCGATCCTGGTGGGGCTAGCGGGTTGCCTGCCAGATCGCACTGAGCCCGAGTTCATCCAATCGACGGTTCGCGATGTGAGAGAATCCAAGCGATTGCGGTTGAACGGTCGATTTGAACTGACGTTCGATGAGAAAGTGGATTTGTTGTGGCTTCGAAAAGAAACGTTGCCCCAACATCCCAATGCGATTCAGTTCAAGGCCTTCTCGAGTACACACGAGTGTCTATTTGAGGATCAATACTTTTCCACTGGCGGAGGATTCGTCTACTCTAGAGAAGAGTTTGACCAACAGTTCCGACGACCATCGCAATCGACGGAAAACTCGCTGATTGATTCGGTTCCTTTTCCATTTCGAAGCGCAAAAGAACTTTTGCAAATGTGCAAAAGCGAAGGATTGTCGATCGAGGCTCTTATTCATGAAAATGAATTGGCCAAAAGGAGTGAGTCCGATATCGCCGATCGATTGGATCTACTTTGGGCAGTCATGAGCAAGTGCATTGATAACGGCTGCCTCGCTTCTGGAATTTTGCCAGGATCATTGCGAGTACCTCGGCGTGCGCCAGACATCTTCGGCAAGTTGTCGAGGCAAATTTTTCCAGACTCTTCAGCGGGCACTGCCGAATCTGCCAGAATTCCACCGAGCAGATTCTTCTCGGAATCGAAACCGATTGCCTTCGCTTCCGACGACCCGTTGCAGCAATTGGATTGGGTCAGCCTATTTGCCTTGGCAGTCAACGAAGAGAATGCTGCTGGTGGCAGAGTGGTGACGGCACCGACCAATGGTGCTGCGGGGATCATTCCGGCGGTGCTGGCATACTACATTCATTTTTATCCAAAGGCCAATCGAATAGGCATGCATCGCTTCCTCAAGACGGCAGGCGCAATCGGTCTGCTTTATAAGCGAAATGCGTCGCTATCCGCAGCCGAGATGGGCTGTCAGGGCGAAGTTGGAGTTGCGTGTAGCATGGCGGCAGGCGGATTAGCTGCTTGCATGGGCGGCACGGTTGAGCAGATCGAGAATGCTGCTGAAATCGGAATGGAACATAACCTTGGGTTGACATGCGATCCGATCGCAGGATTGGTCCAAGTCCCATGCATTGAAAGGAATACGATGGGCGCGACCAAAGCAATCAACGCGGCTCGCTTGGCCGTATTATACGGCGATGGCAAACACTTTGTTTCCCTGGATCGCGTTATCGAAACGATGCGTCAAACGGGCGTCGACATGCAAGTCAAATACAAAGAGACATCTTTAGGCGGCCTAGCAGTCAACGTCGTTGATTGTTAGCAGTATTTCAGTTCCCATTCCAACAGTTGAGCGTGAAGCTCCTCGTTTTGGGCAATGGCTCCAGATTTCTGCTTGGTTTCAAACATCTTTTCAAAGGCCTGGATTTGTTCTGCTAAAGGCCGCGGAATTTCTTCCGCCAGTCGATCGATAAACAAGACACCGTCCAAGTGATCAATTTCATGCTGGACGATTCGCCCCAAGAAACCATCAATATCGGTTTTGATTTCGTTGCCGCTCATATCGTAGGCATTAATCTGCAGGGACTTGTTTCGCTTCACATTGGCGTTGATCCCCGGTAGAGACAAACAACCTTCCTCGGCTTCTGCAATACCTTTAGCTTTATTAACTTCTGGGTTGATGAAAACCAGTTCCGGCCCCTCCTCTTTATCACCACTCGGGTTAGCAATAAACAAGCGAATTGGCAGATTTACCTGATTTGCGGCAAGTCCAACACCGCGAAATTCGTACATGATTTCAAACATCTCGGCCACTAATTCCTTGAGCTGTGCGTCAACTCGCAGTATCGGCTTGGAGCGATGCCGTAGGGTCGGATGCGGGTAGGTGATCAGTTGTAGCGATGCCATACGACCTATCGAAAATGAAGAACGCGTGTTATTTTAAAGTTCATAAAGACTGCTATATTGTGGTCGAGAATGCACTTGTCGTAAACCTACCCATCTCATCGATTTGACAGTTCGAATTGACCTATGCGACAACTCGTCGGAAAAAGCGTTTTCGCCATCGCACTCGGCATGCTACTGAGTTGCCTGGCTAGCGTCTCCATTTCGCAATCGCAAAGCTTGCGAGCGTTGGCAGAAAGTAAATTGGGTAGAGAAAGCCAATTTTGGCTTGCTGAACCAGGCGATACCAGCCTAAATCGGTGGGATCCCAGGGAGCTTTTTGAGGATACAGGCATCGTGCTGGAATGGGATGAGCAAAAGATTGTGCTGATCCGTCCTGACGCTGGTAAAGAAACCAGCATCCCTGGTGACTTCGTCGTTCGAATAGAGCCCTCCTGGGCCAACGAATCCGGAGAAAAGATTCATCGCTTGTATTCTGAGCGTCAGTATCAAGCGGTTGTAAAACAAGGGAACGAGGCAATCAAGAGCGGCCTACCCAGGTGGCAACAGCGAGTCATCCTGGCAGAGATGATTGAGTCGTGTTCTGCATTGGGAAAACCAAACATAGCGGGGACACTTTTTGTCTCCCTAGCCAAGGAGGCTCCGCCCCAATTGTTGCTTGCTACGATCCCGCTACCATGGGGTGAAACCTCTTTTGCAGACGCAGACTTGTCTAGAATCCAAACCCTCAGCGAAGGGTGGATCACGCAGGATTCGGAAGCCGTTCAGTTGCTTGGGGCCGCTTGGCTACTTTCTGGTGCGAAGCGTCCACTTGCCATGGAGACGCTCGGAAAATTGGCTAAGAACTCCAAGTCACCACTGGTCAGTGCTTATGCTCGCGTTCAACTCTGGCGAACTGTTCCTCCTGCGGAAGTGCTTTCGGATCGCCTACCGCGCTGGCTGTCGGAACGGGATAAATTGCTAGTTCCTATCCAAGCTGGGCCGACGATGCTACTGGCGGAACGCCTTCAGCAAGCTGGGCAAACGAACCTCGCAATTCCGGAATGGCTACGCATCGCGACTCTACACTCCGATCGATACCATCTGGCTACCAAAGCCATACCCAAAGCGTCTGAAGCACTACGAACTGCAGGCCGCAACGCGGAGGCGGATC
>JAYVBW010000617.1:0-2773 GCA_043750255.1 Pirellula sp. | reverse complement strand
TGGTCTGCCTGTTGGTGATGGTCGCTGTGCTCGCAGATCGAATTACGTGGGACTGCACGTCGATGAATGAGCAAGTGCAAAGCACGGGCGTCGGGCTATTGCAGTCGCTCGGTTTGGTCAAAAGTGAACGCATCCAATCGGCGATGAAATCAACGTCTATGAGCACAACGGCGGAGTCACCGACTGTTAATGCAAATATTAAAAAGTCCGCGACAAAACGCAAACACAATCCGGGTGTCTGGGTTCTGTATTTTGCTTTATTGGCACTGCCATTGTTTGGGATCGGACAAATGGTGATTCGTAGCCCAGGCGATCGTCGTTGGGCTTTTACTTATTTGTTCATCTATCTTCTTAGTTCGCTATTTTTGCTGGTCTTGATCTCGCTCCTATCTTTGCGAAAGTACTTGCGGGAACGCGGTGTTCCAATGGAAACTTCTTTTGCGATGCGTTGGTTGGCGATCGGTATGTCAAGTGTCTTTACTGTTCTTTTCGTTCTTTCTCTCCTGCCCATCCCTAGTCAATCTTTCCTTTCCATGGATTTGCCGTTTCGCATATCGAGTCGCGACGACTTGAAGGTGAGTCAATGGGGATGGGGCCGCGAAGGTGCTCAGGGCGAAGGCCCCGAACTTGGAAAAGAAGTTGAGGGCAAACCAGGCGACAAGCAAGGCGAAGGCAAAAAAGGAGAACCGGGAGGCGAGCCCAAGAGTGACCCGCAGGGTTCACTGGAGCAAAAGGGCAACGAGCAAAAAGGCCAACCTAAGCCTGACTCAGCCGCCGACAAAATCGACCAGGCAAAACCTGATAAACGAAATCCGCCCGCCGGTGATAAGCTTCGTCAGAAGGACAAGGATGGGGCCGAACAACGCAAACCTGATCAAGCTCAAGATCAACAGCAACAACAGCAACAAGCACCTTCAATGGCGATTCAATGGAATTTTCTGGCTGTTTTGCAGTGGTTGGTCATGTTGATATTGTTGATCGTATCCATCGTTTTAGGAATGAAGTACCGAAAGGAATTGGCCGAGTCCATCAAGCGTTTTGGCGATTGGCTTCGAGCTTTGTTTGGGCGGAAAAGCAAATCCATGAATCCATTGGATCAGGCCGACGAGGGCACCTCGACTATTGCCGATCTTTATCCACCCTTTCATACGTTTGCAAATCCGTTTGCGGTTGGAAGCGGTTGGAGTCGAGAGCAAATGGTTCGACATATGTATCGAGCCGTGATGTCGTGGGGTTACGAGCATCGAGTGGTTCGGCGAGAGGATGAAACGCCAGAAGAGTTTATTCGTCGACTATTTCTGCGATTCCCAGAACAACAGGAACTCATGTCCAAATTGGGAATGCTTTATAACCGAATCGCGTATGCAAGGGGTGCGGTTTCTCAAGCCGAACTCAAACCCATGACAGAGTTATGGCAGTGGCTTTCGAAGTCATCCGCAAAATAAACTGCCAACTCGCGATTCCTTGAGACAAAGAAAACAAAGGCGACCGGCTATGAGCAGCATGATCTCGATCAGTCGTCTATCGGCAGGAAATAGACTGCGACGACAGGTGTTATGAAGACATCTGGCGGATACAGAAGCAGCCTGCGGACCAGTTCGCGGGTCTCGCTCGACGTGAACGCATCTTGATAGGTACTGTACCGAACGGCCCACGGCTCCGGATGAGTTAAACCGCGAGACACGATTAATACTTCATGTGGCAATATGTCGGTATTAGACTGGATATCACGCGATTGCGATCCACCCAAACTTGCCAATTCTTTTCGCCGCAATGCGCGCCGAACGATCTTATCCGTAGCGGGCTCCACAATATCACGCAGCCACAATCTCCCATGTCCGGAAAGCAATCCAAACGCTTTCAGATTACTGCGATGGTCAGATCCCTGTGTTTGTTCTCGTACCCAATTTCGAATGTAAAACAAGTCTTGCCCGTAATCGATATTGCTGTCGTTCAGCGCAATAGGAACGCGATGCGATCCACCAAGAAACGGATTGATGTACGAAAAATAGTGTGGAAAGTTACATGAGTATTCCAAAGCCATCACCGCTACCAGCACGTACGCGAGATGGTCGCTAGTGCAGGTCTGCACGGGGCGACTCGATACGTCGCAGCCGCTGCGCGGGTTAAACAAGCTCGAAATACGAGGCACACCAGCGGCGAGTATCACGTACAACAAAGGACAGGCGGGGATAAAGTATCGAACGTTCCAAACGAGATTGCATTGAGTCGACATGAACATCGCAAATACAAACAAGTACATCAACGAAAATCGTACGAGGGGGTCACACATCGCCGCGTCAGAGCAAAGCTTTCGTCGAATCCACCCAACACCAATTGCTAGGATCACCAATATCGTGGCACCCCAAACCGCTACCTGCTCTTTTATCGGATAGCCCACGAAAAAAAACCAATGGATCGCACCTGGTATCCGAGTTCCAAGAATGTATGCACCGCGAGGAAAATCCATATCCGCCAACTGCTGATCAACTCCCTCTAAGAAAGATTTGGGGAAAGGTGAAGGCAACGAATTGAGGATGCGTTTTACGGAAGCGTTCAGGTAATTATCTTCGACCTTCACGTTCGTCCAAGACGAGAAAGACTTACTCGTGAAGCTGTGCTTTCCTATCGGCTGCCCTACCTCGTCAAAGAGGTAAAGGGAATTCAGCGTCAGGCATGCAACCAAAGCATGGGCTATCCAGTTTCGACCCAGAATAAAACCAAACCGCGAACGATTCTTTACATTAGGCAGTGATTGAGCCGCAACCATTGA
>JAYVBW010000616.1:0-3061 GCA_043750255.1 Pirellula sp. | reverse complement strand
TTGACGTCTTGAGCCAATTCCACGAAAGCCTCGTTCTCGACTCGCGAGCAACTGGGACAAGAAATAATATTGAGCTTCGATGGATCCAACGCGACAACTGACCTCAATCGGCCATTACGAATGTCGTCGATGATCTGGCGACCGGCCTCGATCTCCATCGATTTTTTGGAGTTAGGAACTGTCAGACTTACGCGGATCGTATCACCGATACCACGACCAATTAACTGTTCAAATGCAATTCGGGTTTTGATGATGCCATCAGGTGGAAGTCCAGCTTCGGTAACGCCCAAATGCAGAGGCACGTCCGGTCGCACTTCTGCGAATCGCTTGTTTACCTCGACGACTTTGGTGGGGTCGCTATCTTTGAGAGAAACCACGTATCGAATGAAGCCGAAAGCATCGAGCAATTCGCAATGCTCAAATGCAGATGCTAACATTGGACCAATCGAGTCTGCGTGGTCGAACCGTTCTTTTTGGCCAGGATCGACGCTGCCGCAGTTCACACCGACTCGCAGTGCACAGTTGTTTGCTCCAGCGGTGTCGGCCAAAAATTTCACTTTATCTTGCCAGGGGCGTTGTCTCTCATGATGGTAAAGATGCCCTGGGTTGTATCGCACCTTGTCGACGTGCGGTGCCACTTTATCCACGAGCCGATAATTCTCTTGCAAATCGACGGAAAGGTTGGCGGTCGTCTGCTTGCGGATTTCGGCTAGGGCTTCAGCATCTTTGTCGCTATCGACTGCGATTCGAACGACGTCGGCTCCGGCCCTTTGCAATTCGTTGACCAGTTCGACCGTTGCGTCGATGTTGGTCGTGTGCGTGGCCGTCATGCTTTGGACTGCGATAGGATGGTTTGCGCCGACGGAGATGGAACCGATCTGGACGCTTCGAGTGGGGTTTCGCTTGATTTCCATGAATTTCAAAATTGACTTGAGTTTCGAATAGCTGGAGCTATATGCACTATGACCAGTTTAGCTCATCGGGAAAATTTCGCAGTCCCAGAGATGGTACCTTCGATTGCCTTATCCTCTATCGCCACCGCAAATGGACAAGAGAAGCGGCTGGAAAGCATAAATTGACAACGCGTCCATCGTTATTCTAACTAATTGTCAGCGCGAGGCTTAGCGGGCGATAACACGGTGGAAGTGCAATTTTACTTCTCGATCGCAAACTCGGCGAACTCCCTCGACCAAGCAGGTCGGCTCGTTTTCACGTTCGCCAATCGCGATTACATCCTCTAATCTCGTTCCGGGAGGAACGGAAAAAGTCGATTGGTTTATCGTCTGATTGCCTGCATCCAGTTCTGGGACGATGAAATGACACGTGGCACCAAACGTGAGCATTCTCGCCGCATAGGCATCGTGATAGGGTCTCAGCCCACGAAAACTGGGTAAGAGGCCGTGATGCAGATTGATGATGCGTCCGCCTGCAAATTTCCAGCATGTTTCTGGTGGCAAGACTCGCATGTAGCGTGCCAAAACAACGTAGTCCGCTTGGTATTGATCGATTATTCGAACCATCGCCCCATCGTCACCTGAGCCATCTTCGCGACCGATATACTCAAATGGCACTCCGAATTCTTTGGCGAGCGGTTCGCACGTTCTTCTATTTCCAATAATGACGGTGGGTTTCGCATGAATAACGCCAGCACGAATCGCCTCCAGAATTGCACGCGGCGTGTACTCAAGTCGCGTCGCGCAGATGGCCAAATTGGGCCTGTTCGAGCGTTCATCCGGGCTCCAAACGCGGATCTCTAATTTCTTTTGGTCTGCGATTTGACGCATGGACACTTGAACCGGCGAGAACTGATCGGAACCAATGTGAATACGGCACATCATCGCAAACAAAGCTGCTTCGTCGTGGTCGTACATCTGAATTTCAGCGATGTTCGCTCCACGTGAAGTGACGTCGTGAATGATTGGGTCGGCCAAACCCAAGTTGTCAGGCCCCACAGCGGTAATAACAATTTCCATCTCTACAAGACTAGCGGAATTTATGATGGAAGCAAAGCACCCTGCTTGAGCCATTGTTTTAAATCGCCTTCACGCAACTGCACTCGACCAATGGCAACAGCTTTCCCGGTGAATGGATCGGCATCGACCCAGGTTCCCGAGAGCCGGACATCTTCGGTCGCGACATGAAACGAATTGGGATCAAAGGTCAACGTGGTGTTTAGCACCGGTTCGATGGCCCGTCCCAGGATACTTCGATACGGGCCCGTCATGCCGACATCGCACTGAAAGCCAGTTCCGCCTGGGAAAATTTCTTCGTCGGCAGTGGCTACGTGGGTGTGCGTCCCCAAGACTGCGGTTACTTTGCCATCTAAGAAGCGTCCCATCGCTTGCATGTCACTGGTCGCCTCGGCGTGCAGATCGCAAATTCGAATCCCGACATCTTCGGGCAATTCGGCGAGCACCCTGGATGCTGCGGCAAACGGGCAATCGACAGGGCGCATAAAGACGCGACCCAGGAGGCTAATGACCGCGATCGAGACCCCTGCGTTTGTTTTGACAATGCAGTGGTCGCGGCCAGGTGCGGAAATTGGAAAATTTGCAGGCTTGACGATATTCGTTTCCGTCTCTAATACCGTTGCGATCTCCTTTTTGCGATAGATATGGTCGCCGAGAGTGATCACATCCACGCCGGCAGCAACCAATTTTTTATACTGCGAAATCGTTAATCCCGCTCCGTCTGCTGCATTTTCTGCATTGGCAATAACAAAATCGACTTGCAACACTTCTCTCAGCCACTTTACCGAATCGCATAGCATTGCGACACCTGGCTTTCCAACGACATCTCCGACCAAGATGATCCGGACACATTGTGTGTTCTTTGGCGGAATCGTCATTTCATTTCTTTCTTGCGAGCATTTCGATGAACGGCGTCACCAAAGGTATGTTGTGCCAACGATTCGCAACGCGTAGGATGCAGAACGGTTTTGAATGCGTATTGGGTTGAGCGACCACGTTCGATCACATTGAAAGTTATAGGGTTGGATGACGACAGAAGAGCAGTCTACCGAATTTCCGAAACGAGTGATGTTGGTCATCCATTCGATGCG
>JAYVBW010000615.1:0-2360 GCA_043750255.1 Pirellula sp. | reverse complement strand
AATGCCGAACGGAATCAAACTGCATGAAGTCACAGCAGGGCACGCCAAACAATTCCTTGAAGGATTGCGAGCCAAGAAGATGGCGACGTCTACCATCCACAAGCGAATCGATTTCTGCAAACAGTTCTTCGAGGACGCCGCCGATTGGGAATTGATCCCAAAGAACCCTTTCGCAAAGGTCCAGTCGCCGGATTCGTCATCGACAACCAATGTTGAAGTGTCGTTAGCGACCATCAATAAGGTTATCGACATTTGCGACCCGACATGGCGCATCATCATCGCCCTGAGTCGTTTCGGAGGACTTCGGACACCATCCGAGACGCTTTCCCTCAAGTGGACCGACATTGACTGGGACAAATCGATAATGCACCTGCCAGAGCCCAAGGTTGAGCACCATCAGGGGCGGGGCGTTCGCGAGTGCCCAATTTTCGAAGAGCTGATGCCATATCTTCAAGAAGCATGGGACCTCGCACCAGAGGGAGCGGAATACGTTGTCGACAAGCCGATCTATCGAGCAGCCGCGAATACTGGGGACGGATGGAAGAATTCGAATTTGCGAACCCAGTTTCTAAAGCAACTCAAAAAAGCGGGAGTCGCCCCCTGGGTTCGCTTGTTCCACTCTATGAGAGCTTCTAGGCAAACTGAGCTTGAGCAAAAGCACCCATTGCACGTCGTTTGCAAGTGGCTTGGGAACTCGCCAAGCATCGCGCAGAAGTCTTACTTATTGGTCACCGATGCCGACGTCGCAAAGGCGATCGGCCGTGGTACAAATCCGACGCGCGCGGGACGAAAATCGTCTCACGGTGGTACAAAAACGACTCCGCAAACCACCGCAACCGACACGCAGACTACCCACACAGACCAAGCAAAAGACAGGCTAGAAGTGGTTTTGTGTGGGAATTCACAGGGAATTCAAGCGGAGGACAAGGGATTCGAACCCTCAACCGGTTTCCCGGCGCCTGATTTCGAATCAGGTTCCTAACCATTCGGCTATCCTCCAGTGGATAAGTAACTTACACCATTAAGTAAGCATCAGGCAAGCCTGCTTGACGAGGGCTTCGAATTGCCTGAATGATCCAAAAAAAAACCGAGGAGAGAAATCGCTTTCGCAAAACCTCTCCTCGGCAGCCTCTTCTCCCCTCAACCCCACACACACTACCAAAAAAGCCGAGGGGAGAAATTTCTTTCATTTTGAACTAGGTTTTCACTCGAACATCCATGACCTTGAATCTCGTTGTATCCGAATCTTTTTTTAACGCAGGTGCAGGAACAGGCTCGTCATTTGCCTTCTCATTTTCTGTGGCAACAGGAATAGAATTCAGTTCTGACGGTACTGCTGTTCTTGATTCCAATTCGACAGAACGTATGAATTCAAGCCCATTGATGTATTGGTCTGACGTCATATTTCCAATGTTTTCACGAAGCAAACCGGTTAAAGCATTGCAAAGAGGATAAATCTCGCGATGGGTCGCACTTCCGTCACCGCTGTTAGAGGCGTCCCGAATCGCAAATGCCTCGTCAATTCTTTCTTTCACTGGTGCAAATTGTTGCTGTCGCAAGATGTGTGGCCACGATAGTTTTCCTTGCTGAGAACTAAACTCTTGGGCTGACAAACGTTTTGGCTGATAGTACTCGATGAATTTTTTTCTCGCTTCGCCAACAAACGCTTTCGGGCCGTACTTTTGAATGTACTCTTCGCGAATCTCCCGTCGTTCGTAGTAGGATTTGGTCAGTGCCACACTGTTGTCAATGGCGCGTTTGTACGCTTCTGTGTAATTGATCGCCGCAAGGCTATCCAAATAGACGGTCTGACCAATAGAGCCGATGACGGCAGATTGGCCGCGCAACGCTCCTTCTGTGAACGTGCTCGAATGACCAGTGTAGGACCAATTCGCAATCGGTTGAGCGATGACTGGCCCCTGTGAGTGAACCTGTCCTGAACAAGCAACCACCGTCCCAACGGAAGCAAGCAAAACGACTCTTTTGAATTTCTTGCTAATCAATGTTTTCATCGTTATTTCCCCTCGAATTCTAAAGCCAAGATGGCGCAATAAGACTATTTTCATGAGCAACTACTGTGCCGAAAATTAATATTGCATGGCAATCGATCACTGTTTTCACCGCACTTGCGGAAAAAAGGAAGCATTGTTTCGATTCTCGATTCGAAACAACGCAGGATGGAATTTCAAATACGCTGCTTATGGGGCGTGTTCCGTCCGGTTAGAATCAGTCTTGTCCCAAATGTTTGTCTCATTTTGCGATTGTTGCTGACGATGGATTCACTGCAAGTCGACGAAACGCTGACGCTTCTACCGGTCGTTCACGGAAGTGCGTCCTATGCAGTCGCAGTACGACGATTC
>JAYVBW010000614.1:0-8227 GCA_043750255.1 Pirellula sp. | reverse complement strand
ACTCGATACAGCGGTCTGGACGCGTCGATGGGGTTAGCCTTTGCGAGTACCGGTTTCTTATTCCCGTTTTTTTCGCCGTTGCTCGGTTGGCTTGGAGTCGCACTTACGGGTAGTGACACTTCATCGAATGTTCTGTTCGGAAACTTGCAACAAATAACCGCCGAGAGACTGGGGATCTCGCCGATTCTTGCCGCCGCGGCTAATAGTTCAGGCGGAGTGATGGGGAAAATGATCGACGCTCAATCGATCGTTGTGGCTGGTGTTGCAACGGGACAACATGGCCAGGAAGGAACGATCCTGCGTTATGTCTTTTTTCACAGTATCGTTCTTGCGATTTTAGTAGGTTTCGTAGTAGCAACACAAGCGTACGTCCTGCCTCAAATGATTCCGGTCCCATAGAGTACAAACCCAAAAAATGCTTTACTGCCTTAATGCTTCACAGCCTTGCACCGTAGGCTTGATCGAGCAACTGAATCGTATGCAAAACAGGAATGGTTTTCCCGCTGGCTTGCAATCTAGCTAAATGATTCTTGATTTGGACCATGCAACCAATGTTTCCCATGGCGACTGCATCAATGTTCATTCTCGCAATGTTTTTGGCCTTGGTCGCGCCTAGAATATTAGCAATATCTGGTTGCTCTATATTGTAAGTGCCGGCAGAACCGCAGCAGATCTCGCCATCAGGGATTTCGCAAAGTACAAGCCCTGGAATTTGACTCAGGATTTTCCTTGGTGCAGAGGTAATTCCTTGTGCATGTGCCAAATGGCAGGCATCGTGATACGCAACTCGCACCGGTTTTGCAAGCGGTTTGAAAGGAACTAAATCGATCGAGCCGAGGAACTGGCTTACATCTTGGATTCGATTTGCGAATCGCGTTGCTTTTTCCTCCAGCGGATGGCCTCGAAAAAGCAGTTCATACTCTTTCATCCCGCTTCCACAACCTGCGGCATTCGTGATGATTGCGGTAAGGTCATGCGGAAATAGATCTAGATTGACTTCGGCCAACATTCGAGCAGCCTTGGCATCGCCCGTGTGCATACTCAATGCACCGCAACATCCTTGACCACGCGGAACTACAACATCGAAACCATTTTCAGCAAGAACCCGAATGGTTGCTTCATTGATTTCCGGTGCAATGGCTTGTTGAACACAACCGACCAAGAGTCCAACTTGTCCTCGACGTACCCCTTTGGCTGGCGTGAATTCAAGGACTGAAGATGATTTCGGCAGTTGATTCGGAATGAGCCCAAGCATGGCGCGAAGAGGTGCCGGGAAGATCGCAGCGAAAGGCTTGGCAAGCCTACCGAACGAGGCTGCCCACCGGAACCGCGTTGGAAATGGCAACGTTTGACTGGCCATTAGCCTTGCAAGACGATCGACGAACGGCCGACGGCGTTTGTCCTCTGAATAAGCTCGAAAACTCGAAAGCAGTTCACCATAGGGCACACCTGACGGGCAAGCGGTGACGCAACCCAAGCAACCCAAACATCGATCCAGGTACGGAGTCGCCGCATCCATCGGCAAACATTTCTCGAGAACGCCTCGCATCAACACGATGCGACCGCGTGGTGAATCCATTTCTTCACCCAGGACTTGGTAGGTTGGGCAAGCAGGCAGGCAAAACCCACAGTGAACACAAGTGCTTATCGCATGTGCCATTGCATCGGCTTGCGGCAAACCTATTGAATTGAGATCAATTTTGTGTTCCATGAATTGGTAGAAAATGTTTGTGAAGGAGAGGCTAAAAAAAAGTAAACAGGGTGTGTTAGAACGCGGCTAAGTGACTGTTGAATTAGTCGTTTTACGGTTAGCCAAAGGCGTTGTCGAGCCGCCTAGCTGAGGTGCCATCCTACTCGGACCCACGAATATCGCGTCGGATGCGGCTAACCACGCCAGCTTCCTGTTTAAAATAACGTCACGGAATTTTTGCAAAATAGGGTCAAGGTAGGCCAAGGAACACGGGGCGCCGTTGACGGCCGAGGCAGCAGCAAGCGTATTGGACGCAATCGCGCTCCAAGCAAACGACTTGACCAAAGCACTTCAAAAGCCATCTCAAGATGCCGGGAAGTCAGTATCCTCACAATCGACACAAGCTGCAATTACTCAAACTGTCGCCATCGATGCTTCGGTCTTGCTCGACCAGTTTTCGCGGCAAATGCAGGATACGCATAGATACTACGAAGGGTACGATCCAAAATACACTTGGTGGGCGTCCAAACCTTTCGAAGCATCCAAGCAGGCCATAGCAGATCATCGAAAAGTGATTCGAGAAAAGCTTGCTAGTCTTGATGATTCTGATACAGACAAAATTATCGGAGTGCCAATTGGCAGTGAAGCACTGCTAAAAGAGTTAAGGTATGCGTGGATCCCATACTCACCGCAAGAGCTAATCACGATTGGTGAACGCGAAATGCAGTGGTGCGAGGACCGTTCCACGGAAGTAGCGAACGAACTCAAGCTCGGCGGCGATTGGCGAAAAGCACTGGAACAAGTCAAGTCGTTGCACGTTGAGCCAGGCGACCAGCCTCGACTGATCCGCGAACTTGCATGGGAAGCGATTCGGTTCCTTGCGGGAAACGACCTCATTTCGATTCCAGAGATGGCGAAACATGGATGGCGCGTGGAGATGATGACTCCGGAAGCTCAACGCGTGAATCCGTTTTTTCTCGGCGGCGATAACATCATTGTTTCGTTCCCGACTCCCAGTATGACTCATAGCGAAAAGCTGATGAGTCTTAAAAGTAACAACATTCATTTTTGTCGAGCGACCGTTCATCATGAACTGATTCCAGGCCACCATTTGCAGTACTATTCACTTGCTCGCTATCGACCGTATCGCGAACTGTTTACGTCCCCTTTTTGGATGGAAGGCTGGGCTCTTTATTGGGAAATGGCCCTTTGGGATATGGGTTTTGCACAATCTCCAGAAGATAAGGTGGGAATGCTGTTTTGGCGAAAGCAGTTACCCTCCTGGCGATTCTACGATCAGTAGAGAATCTCAAATGGACAGGCACCAACTAAGTCGCTGACCAAGGCCAATCGCTGCCGAGCGACTGTTTCTGTATATCGCAGAGTTGAGTAATCCCTTGCTTGGCCAGTTTCAAAAGGGCTGCAAGTTCGTCGTCGTCGAAAGTCGCTTCCTCTCCGGTCCCTTGAATCTCGATAAATTTCCCACCGCCGGTCATTACGACATTCATGTCGACGTCGGCTCGGACATCGCGTGCGTAATCAAGGTCGAGAGTGGGTGAGCCATCTACGATGCCGACACTTACGGCCGCCACACTGCCTCGCAGCGGATACTCGTTTGCAGGAACACCGCGAAACACGGAATTTACCGCATCGACCAAAGCAATAAAACCGCCGGTGATTGCTGCCGTTCGAGTACCGCCATCGGCTTGTATTACGTCGCAGTCGATTGTGAGCGAGCGTTCGCCGAGTTTATCGAGGTCGGCTACTGCACGGAATGATCTGCCGATCAAACGTTGAATTTCGGTGGTGCGTCCATCGACTTTGCCTGCGCGTTCGCGGCTCTTGCGTGGCGACGTGCTGCCCGGCAGCATATTGTATTCAGCGGTGATCCAGCCCTTTCCGCGACCAGCCATCCAGTCCGGGACCTTTTTCTCAAGACTAGCCGTGCAAAGCACAACGGTATTTCCACAACGATAGAGAACACTTCCAGGCGTTTGTTCCGTAAAATGTCGCTGGACTGTGACACGTCTGAGTTCTTGCATTAGCTCATATTACTTGGCTTGCGGGGCATTTTGCGAGGATACGGCGGCATTTGTTGGTCGGGTGGTTCCAAACCGTTTTCTTCTCGCCACTGGTCTCGTTCGCCGTCGGTCGCATAGTACTTGAGCCAACCTTCCATGTCGTTATCTTGCAAACAGTGCCAATGGAGAAAATTGCGTTGCTCAGCGATGCGCTTTTCGTAAGCTGGCAAGATATCTCGCACGATCAAACAATACAACTGTCGATCGCTCAGATGGTCCGTGAGAGCGAGGACGATCCGCTGGTTGTAGAGCTGTTGAATAGTCTGCCAAAGCAATGACGACAGCTCGAAGTCAACCAGTGTTTCTGGTTTGGGCAGTTTTAGTTCCGGCTCGAACCATTGGCTAATTGGGAGGGTGGGAGCACGCTCCCAAGCGAGGATTGAAGCCAGGAATTCGTTCTCTTCGGCGAGAGACATGTGCCGAATTGAAACCAAATCGACCGCTTCATCCAAATAGGGTTCGAGTTCGTCGCGAAGCTGAGCATTGCGCAAAAGCAGCTCCACTTCACTTTCCATTGGTATTGGCAATTGCGACATGTTCGCCTTACGTGGGTGAGAATCAAGAAATCGTTAACAGTTTCAATTTATCCAAAGCCGGGCCTAGACTGAAGAATCAACTTGAACGATTTCGCAAATGTCAAAGAGAAATCAGAAAGGAAATGCGAAGAAGCGTTAAAACCCGCATAACTTAACACAAATAACTCATTTTACGGGAGTGGACCGGTTACTCGATTTCACTGACTCCTGGTAAAATGCCGAATCGCAAGCCTGCGACGCGAGCCCAACGACATCCAAGCCAGAGAAAGTACGTAATGAGCGAGACGATTACCATCGAGGGAGTCACGCTGACTCTTGGCAATGCAGTTTCGAACACGGCAAAGTGGATTGGACAAGAAGAGCCATTGCGCCAACTGGCGGCATGCTGGCTAACCGTCGACGAGGTGGATCTTCCTTTAACTCCTCGACTAGTCGGAGTTCCCGGAGTTGGGAAAACAGCCCTAGCGATGGCTGCAGCCGCAGCACGGGAGCAGGAACTATACATTTACCAATGCACCGCAGATACACGCCCCGAGGATTTGTTGGTAACGCCAGTGCTTTCAAGCAGCGGCAAGATTGCCTACCACGCTTCTCCGCTTGTGACAGCTATGATTCGCGGTGCAGTCTGTGTCCTTGACGAAGGCAATCGGATGAATGAAAAGTCCTGGGCATCGCTTGCACCATTGTTGGATCAACGCCGATATGTTGAATCGATCGTTGCAGGGATTACGATTGGTGCGCACGCCGAGTTTCGCTGCGCAGTGACAATGAATCAGGACGACTCAACCTATGAGATCCCGGATTACATTCTGAGTCGATTGCAGCCCACGCTTCAAGTTGGCTTTCCGAATCGCAAAGACGAACTAGAGATACTCAAGTACCATTTGCCATTCGCCGAGTCGGATGTACTGGTGATGACTGTCGATTTTTTGCAACACGCTCACTCGTTGAAGTTAGACTTCTCGGCTCGCGATGGAATCAACGTATTGCGTTATGCGCTGAAGAGGCTGTCACAAAAATCTAACCATCCTGTGGCTAAAGACCATGCTTGGCGAGAAGCCTTGCAGGCGTGTTTAGGAGACGAGGCACTCGACCTTTCAGCCGCAGCAAAAAGAAAGCAGAAAGCAGTTGGCGGAAACACGCTTCCTATGGGTCTCGGGGATTTTTTCTTTGATCCCGATGATCCTTTGCACCCTGACGATAGCTAATATTGTGGTACACACTTTGGTTATCGGCCGCGACTCAAACGCAGCGCGCTCTTTGGCTCAGGATCTGATTTGCCTAACGTCACTTGTTTTAGTACGTCTCGAAACGAATTGGAAATGCTGCCCGGATGGTTCGCTTCACATAGGCCAGCGAGCCTCTGGACCTCATCCGCATCGGTAATCTCGCCAAGGGTCTGTGTTTGTCCTGGCTGGTGGCTGATCAAGAGTAATTTGCTGCCGAAGCGTACGACATACATCTGCTGGCGCGGTGCCATTGGAGTTCGCCCCATCACTTGAACGACATCGCCTGGTAGTTTCAAAAAGGAATTTGGCTGAGATTTTTTCACCAACCAGGCAACCAATAAAAAGAAACTTAGCACCATAGCCAAGGAAAGGAACATCGACAGCGCAGCTCCCCACGAACTTTTGGGTTTTTCGAGGCCGAGTGCGTTGTCCTTGGAAGATGGCTTCAGTTCGAGTGGCGCTCGCGATTTAGTTTTGCCGGGAACTGGAAGCGTCATTGGGGGCGACTCTGTTTTCCAACTTGCTGGCTGTACGTCGGTCCGAATTGCTTCATCGATTGTATGAACAGGGTTACCTGGAAAAGCGTTCGCGTTGGGCAGAGGGGCGAACACACGCTGCCCATTGGACTGTATGCTCGGTGGTGCAACGGTTTGGTTTTGGGGTACAGGCTGTTGAATACTCACGCCCGACTGGCGAACCAGCGACGGATCATTCGGTGATGATTGAGTCTGTGGCCATGACGATTGCGCATTCGCAAAGCCAATCAACTGAATCGGCGGTGGAATCAAAAATAATACGCTAATGCAAAATCGGCAAATAGCGTTCCGAGGGGAAATGCAATCGATCATGCGGTCTGCCTACTGTATCGAGTCGCTGCCCACGAGTTCAGCCACTCGAACGCAGAAGTTATCGTTTAGCACCAGTACTTCACCGCGTGCTACAAGTCGCCCATTGACGTAGACATCGACTGGATCGCCAGCCAATTTATCCAGAGTGACAACTGAGCCTTTGCGAAGTTGCAAGATTTCATCGAGATGCATCCGGGTTCGACCCAGTTCGATTTTTAGATCGAGCGTAACATCGCGAAGCAAGTCCATCGAAACTTTTTCAGGTGGACCGTCGCCGCCAATCAGTTCTTCGAGTCGGTATTGCTGCATCTTGGGTGCACGAAGGGAATCTTCCACTTCACGAAGTGCCGATTCCGCTTGATTCAATAGCGATTCGGTATCCGATTGCCCTCGACCGGAATTGGTTTCTGCTGCGGCAGCATTGGAGGCGGTGCTGGATTCCGACATGCAATCGTCCGTGTTTTTAAGTCAAATTAGTCTTCCAAAACTTGGTAATCGGAGAACCCCACGCTGAGGAGGACCGCTTCACCAAGTAACTCCGTACTTGTCGCTAAAACGCGGCGTTGAATCAAGCCCAATTGGTTTTCTTGTAGTTCCTGCAGGGATGCATTCCTTATTTCCAGCAGCATTCGGTGTCGGAAGCGCTTTTCTCTCTCTAAAAACAATGCATGCAAACGCGGTTCATCGGCGCTTTTCAAAGTACCGAACAGTTTGAATTCAACACGATAATTGTGATCAGACCCTGGCGGAACAAAGAAGACACTGTATGTACCCAGATCAAATTCGGCAATGGAATCCCTTTGCTCATTCCCGTGTTCTTTTTCCTTTCTGGCGTCTATTTCTTGTGCGACAGCCACGAGGCGAGATTCTGCGAGTGCCGCGACTTCTTCACCCGATGGTACCATTAAGAAAAACACAATTGTTTCTGCGATGACTACACCACTCACAAATACTCCAATCAACAATTTGCTTTTAAGTCCACCGCCTGAGGGCGATGCGGCGGGTGCGTGCGCAGTATCCTTTGCATTCTTGGCAGGGGCTTCTGTTTTTGGTTTTTTAGGTGCGGACATGATTTAGAATAGGTGGAAGTGTGAGTCGTCGGATCAATCTCCTAAAAGAATCTAGGACGCAAAGTGGGGTTTTCCTGGAAACTTTCCATTCTTGCTATGAATCTAAGTGGCGATCGTGCCGACTGTGCGGATGGTAACAATCCCCCGAGATGAATACAGGGACGTTTCAACGCGTGTTGGTGACTGGTCATTTCCAAGTTGCGGCCTTGGTGCTCCTATGCCAGCCTGACATCCCCCTACTCTACTAGCCCAAGCTGTTTTGAAACAGTGACTAGAATGTTTTTAAACATGGGAGTTCGCGACTGAGGGTCTACCGTTCTCGGAACCAGTATGTTGGATTCGGGAAAGTACATTACAGCATTACCGTCCCGGATCTCTTCGAACTCACGAGCCAAGATGTTATGCATTCGGCCTGTATCGCTTCCGACCGTAACTGGCTGGTCGTTCACCAGCCCCAACCGTTCCATGTCCTTTGGGTTGATCAAGATGACATCGCGACGATCTTGATTTCGATACAAATCGTAGTCTTCATAGACAACGGTGTTGAATTGACCTTCGCTGCGAACCGTCATCATTCGAAGTTGATTTTTGCCAAGATGGGTCAAATGGGGGAGTTGATGCGTGAATAAATTTGCTCTCCCGTCTATAGAATTGAACTTGGGTGAGTGATACGTTCGACCGCCAACTTGGAACTCCTTCCCTGTTTTTGCGATCGTATCAATTTCCTCGTAACCTGGAACAACTTTGGATATCCAATGACGAATCGTATTGGA
>JAYVBW010000613.1:0-5495 GCA_043750255.1 Pirellula sp. | reverse complement strand
GTCAAACTTAGATATTCAACGCTGGGGAGGCTGAGGCTCCTGCCGAACCTGCAATCGCCAAGCTCGGCGGGAGCCTTGCTCTCCCATAATTCGACCCGCAGTTTTGGCATTGAAGGAGCAAAAACTTTGGAAGCCTTTTCTCATCAACTCGGGCAGTCAAGAGAAGGTTCGGCGGAGGCGCTCGGCGAACTGCTTGGACAATATCGCAGCCTATTGCTTTGGACTGCAAATCAAGCGATGAATTCTGATTTGCGAACCAAAGTCGCGGCTTCCGACGTCGTTCAAGAGACATTGCTTGAAGCGTTTCGCGACTTTCAACATTTCCGCGGTGATTCCGATCAGCAGTGGCAAGCCTGGTTGCAACAAGTATTGTCAAACAATCTGGCAAATTTGGAACGCTGTTTTCGTCGTACTTCGAAGCGATCCATCGATCTTGAACGATCGATAGAAGCCGAATCGAGTGTTCGTCGAGAAGCAGAGCTGGGTTTTCAGCGAGATCTACAGCCAGAGGTTAGCGCCATTCAAAAGGAACAAACGGAGTCCTTAAATGTCGCGTTGATGAGCATACCGGATGACTATCGTCAGGTTTTGGTGTATCGCTATCAAGATCAGTTGGCTTTTGTCGATATTGCCAAGCGTATGAATCGGTCCGACAATGCAGTTCGAAAACTCTGGGCACGCGCCGTCCAATCGCTGCAAGCGATTATGGGGCAAACCCAATGACCTTGGAGAGAGAAACGATCGCAAACGGTAACATGTGTCGAATGGAAGATTCAGATGACCTAGATCAAAGCGAAAAACTCCTTCTAAACATTGACGATGTGCTGGCGAAAACTCTTCCGTTACGTTCCGCAGCCAGTATTGAAAGCACTGAGAACCCATTGAGCCAAGGCGGCCAATGGGAGTTCATTCGCATGTTGCGAGAAACAATGCCCAGCGTAGGTTCGACCGCATTAACAAATGAAACTACTCGCTGTATCGACGCAATCCATACTCCATGTACCGTACACACGCTTGGTCGTTTTCAATTGCTACGACTGTTGGGCTGTGGCGGATGTGGCATGGTCTATCTTGCTGAGGATCCGCATCTCGGCAGGCAAGTTGCTCTCAAAGTTCCACGACCGGATGTTTTGGCGCAGCCCACGATGCGGCAACGATTCCTAAATGAAGCTCGCGCAGCAGCATCCCTTGACCATCCCAACATTGCAACCGTATACGAGGTCGGTGAATTCGAAGGGATAGGTTACTTTACGTCAATGTATTGTAAGGGAGGAAGCCTTGCGGAATGGCTTTCGAAGCAATCCATTCCATTGGCTTCAAGATCATCCGCGAATCTTGTCGCCAGATTGGCAGATGCAGTACACTTCGCTCACTGCCGCGGCATTTTGCACCGTGATATCAAACCAAGCAATATTTTGCTAGTTCCGCGGGATGAATCGGAGGCGGGAGGCGTAGATGGATTCGAATGGGTCCCAAAGCTGATCGACTTTGGTCTAGCGAAAGTAGGCGGCGAGGATCTTACCAATACGGGAGAACTCGTGGGTACATTGAGATACATGGCCCCTGAAATGTTCCGCAATGAAAGCGATGCTCGCAGCGATGTCTATGGGCTTGGAACAACATTGTACGAATTGATTACTGGGCATCCCGTACACAACTCCATTGATCGACTCCAACTCATCATGCAGGTGACAAGCGGGGAACCGACGCATCCTCGTCAATTGAATCCGCTTATCCCTAAGGATCTGGAAACCATTGTATTGAAATCGATCGAGAGCGATCCTTCCGAGCGGTATCAACATGCAGGTGAATTGGCCGACGATCTACGTCGCTTCGCGAACGACTTTCCTATATCAGCTCGGCCGGTTTCCCATTGGGAACGCAGTTGGCGTTGGTGTCGGCGTAATCAAGTTCTAGCTACCATTGCGACCGTTGCCGTGGCGGCTTGTTTAGCGACCATTATCCTGATCATCCATTCTGGCATTTCAGAGTTCCGTGCAAATCAGTCGTTGCGATTGGCAAACGAGACGGCAGTCAGATCCGAAAAAAATGCAGTGCAGTCCAAGCGGAACGCAGTCAAGTCGGAACAACGTTCTTCTGAGATGGCCGCATGGTTGGCATGGGAAAAAGGTCGAGACTTGTGCAAAGCATCCAATGTGGGCGTTGGACTGCTCTGGATGGCTCGAGCATTGGAAATTGCACCCTCCTCTGCCATTGGATTTGACAGTGCGATTCGAGCGGACATAGCGGGTTGGATTGGGGAGTGTCATCTGCTTCAGAAAGCGTTAGTGCATTCAACGCGGGTAACCGTTACCTCTTTCACGATGGATGATCGATTCCTACTTACCGGTTGCGACGATGGAGTTGTACGCGCTTGGGATCTCGACTCTGGTGAATTGCGCTATGAGATCGCTGCTCATTCGCAATCGATAGCTGACATATCTTTCAGTCCAGATGGCCGAAAAATGTTGACCGCCAGTCACGATGGAACTGCACGACTGTGGGATACCGATTCCGGACTACTAGGCACCATCGTACTTCGTCATTCTCCACAAATTCTATCGACCGCATGGAGCCAAAAAGAGGATCTATTGGTGACTGGTGGAAGTGATGGAACAGTTCGATGCTGGGATAGGACGGGCCGAGAATTGGGTGAGCCTATGGAGACGAGTGGCCCGGTCTTGTCGATGGACATCAGTCCCGATAATACTGTGCTCGCAACGGCGGGCCAGAACGCCAAGAACAAAAAGGGTGAAGTCTTATTCTGGAGTCTTGAAAGTCGTAAACGATTGCCCATTCAACTGGACGCCGCTAAGCAGTTTCGAGCTATTGCATTCAGCCCTGATGGACAGTTCGTACTATCGGGAGATGACAACTGGGAGGCCAATCTCTGGCGATCGCAAACCGGCGATCTGGTGGCAAAACTATTACAAGATGGCAACGCAAGCAGCGTTGACTTTGCTCCCGATGGACAGACTTTGATGATCGCATGCCAGGATACCTCATCCGCCAGCCTTGTCGAATTTCGACACTTACTCCCACGTAGGAATGCAACGGCACCGACAATCTATCGCATTGCTCCTTCGAATATCCTTCATCGTGGGCCATTACTAACCGCTCGCTTCAGCCATGATGGACGAACTCTAGGGACTGCCGGTGAAGATTGTGTTGCCCGCATCTGGAAACGGGCCGAAACTCCTCTGCCTGAACGACAATTGATCGTTACAGCAAGCGCCTTTAAAGTAGTCCTCGACTCCAGCGATCAATTAGCTGCCGTGGCTGACATCGACGGTCAAGTGCAACTATGGAACCTTGAAGATGGGAACCTTGAAGATGGAAATAAGGCAAACGGCAAGTTGTCCCACCCACGACGAGTTAACTCGATGTTCTTTTCTACTAATGGCCAACGGCTTGTATCGGAATGCAGCGACGGCATCCTGCGTTGCTGGGACATCCAGACGCTCTCGGCGCGAGAAATTGCTTTGGATTCCTCCGTTGAATCGCTTGCCCTCAGCCACGATGGGCATCGGTTTCTGATCGATTGCGAGGATAGCAAAATGCGACATATCGGCCGAGATTCACTTAAATCGATTGGTCCCGC
This sequence comes from Pirellula sp., assembly GCA_043750255.1. Taxonomy (GTDB): domain Bacteria; phylum Planctomycetota; class Planctomycetia; order Pirellulales; family Pirellulaceae; genus JBKCUI01. Next base: position 1,894 of record JAYVBW010000613.1, on the reverse strand, counting down.
TTTGGAACATTCAACAGGTATTTTACCTGTCGCGTATTCACCAGATGGAAAGAGTTTTATTTCAACTACCGACACTGGCGTCCTTGCGTATTGGGATTTCGGCGGGTCGCAATTCCGATGGATGGGGCAACACCGCAGCAGGATTAATTGCGTTGTCTTCAATCAACAGGGCACTGCCGTAATGACTGGGAGTGCGGATGGCACTGCGGTCGTCTGGGATTGTCTGACCGGGAAGCGAGAGACAACTTTTTCGTGCAGCCGAGAAGTGACCAGCGCCCTGTTCACCTCCAATAAGGAGTTTGTGTGGTTGGCAGGATTCACTGGCGAGGCTCAATTGTGGTCTGTTCCAACAGCCAAAGCGGTAGGAGTTGCATTTCAACATCCCAATCTAGTTACATCCATCGCATTGAGCTCCGACGAGTCGCGATTATTAACCACATGTTGGGATGCGAGGGTGCGCCAATGGCGAGTTCTGCCCTCGATGAAGGAAAACAAACGTGAGCTCGTTGCGAACATCGAAAACCAAACTGGACTACGGTTGACGTCGGCAGGCATCGCAGAGATGAAACCGGACTAAGGCGGCAGTTTACCGCATTTGGACAGCAGCGATTTCGCATTGGCGGAAAGCCCCAATTCTTAGATTGCATGATGCACTAGAATAGGGTTAACTTCATGGGTTCCACCAACCGTCTAGCTTTGCCTGCAATTCAAGTACTTTCGCCTTCTCAGAATCCGCAAGATTACGCATTTCCATGGGATCGGTATCCAACTGATACAGCTCTATCGTTTTCTTCTGTTCAACGCTCGGATTCGGAACAATTAATTTCGAGTTGCCATCAATGATCCAACGCCAACGCAAACTCTTGGCTGGCACATCCAGGTCGTTCGAGTTGTGAGTGAAGCATTCGCCAAAGAGGGTCTTTCGCGACTTGACCGCTGCGTCGTCGAGCAAATTGATCCCGGGTAGCGACTTATCAACAGGTAACCCCAAAGCGCTTCGTAACGTTGGCATCAAGTCAATAGACTGAGCCAAGTCGTCCGACATTCTCGGCACAATTTTCTTTGGCCAGTGGACCATGATGGGGGTTCGCAATCCGCCATCATACTGGGACTGCTTGGACTTCGGTGCATAACGCATATTGTCCGGGCTCTGAATCCAACCGTTGTCGGCAATGTAAACAACGATTGTGTTTTCGAGTTGCCCTCGCTCCTTGAGACTATTCATCAACAGCCCAACCGATTCGTCAAACCATTCGACCATAGCCCAGTACTTTGCAATATGAATCGAATCGGTTTTGTCTTTGTACTTTTCGAGCAGTCGGTCTGGCGGCGTGTGCGGATCATGTGGCAAGAGGGGTGCATACCACACCATGAAAGGACTCTTCGATGCGATTGACTTGTCCATGAAGGACGTGATGGGTTCCATCGTCTTGCGCCCAATATCTAGTCCCACATCACCGTGACGTCCTCCTTTGGTCATGCCGTCGGTGAATCCGCCACGTGAGAAGTGTCCTTGCCACCACTTGCCAGTTTGCAACGAAAGGTATCCGTTTTCCTTTAGAAGCTTCGGCAACGTAACGCATGACTCAAGGTGCTTGTTCATTCGCTCCCTCCCTTGTTGAAACTCAGGCGAGCGATTGAAGGCTGCATTGGTCATTCCCTCAGGCAGCGGTGGGTCATTGGATGTGATCTTGTTTTGATGTGGGTACATACCTGTGATGATGCTGGCCAAACTTGGGCAACATAGACTTGAAGTCACATAGCCGCGTCGAAACGTCAGACTGTTTTGAGCCAATCGATCGATGTTGGGCGTTTGAATAATTTTGTGCCCCATGAATCCGTAGTCTGTCCAAGCGTGATCATCGGAAATGATCATGACCACATTGGGGCGATC
>JAYVBW010000612.1:0-4421 GCA_043750255.1 Pirellula sp. | reverse complement strand
TCAATATGTCCCATTGTGACCACGATACCGAGAACTGCGGCAACAATTCCGAATCCCGGGAGTCCGTCGGCTGTTTTCGAAAGCGCATCGACTGGGTGGTGGTGTTCGGATTCCATGGCACCGATTTCGATTTCCATGAGATTGCCAACATCCTCAGGTCGAACTGAGCCGTCAATGACCGGCCCAAACGCACCCTTGATGAAATCGGTGGCGTGATGATCGGCTGCGAGCTTTGGATATTTTGCAAAAACAGAACTCTTGTGAGGGTCTGCGATGTGCCCTTCAAGCGAGAGTAAACCGTCACGGCGAGCGATTCGAAATAATTCGTAAAGGGCGGAAAAAGTTTCCTCGTACGACTTCTTGTTATAGGGTGCTCCTTTGAGAGTTTGGAGGAGTCCCCTGACAAGTCCTTTCAGTACACTCATTGGAGACATGACGATCAGCGCACCCAACGATGCACCTCCGATTGTCACGAATTCGGAAGGATGAACAAGCGACTCTAGGTGCCCGCCAGCCATCATGAAGCCGCCAAGCACGCAACTAGTAACACACAAACATCCGAGAATGACAACCATACCATTGAATCCTTTGATTAGATGAACCCAGGTATATAGCCCTCAAACGCGACGGCGGCAATGTTTCCTAGTCAGGTAATGTTTTAGGAGCTTTGAGAGTTTTACAAAATTTCCGAAAGTAACGATTCTGCCGATTATGATCCGACTCGTATACTAGTCCTCAATGGTGCCATGTCGTCTTTTTCATCGTCTAATCAAAACCAAAAGCGTTCCGAGCGATACCAAACAAAAACCAATTGTGGAACATAGTCCCAATTTCAGACCTAACGACTGACTTACGACTCCTACGGTCCACGGGCCCAGAGCTCCTCCTATGCCGCCAAAGGTAAAGAGGATTCCCAATACCGTGCCGACGTTTTCTTTATGCTTTCCCGTTACAACCGCAGTAACCGTTGGGAACACAATTGAAAAAAAACCACCCGAAATCGGCAACGCAAGGATGAGGGAATCGGGGCCCAAGATCCCTGCTATTAAACATGCAAGTCCACCAATCAATGCTGCACCGACCACTTGAAGATAGCCTAGACGCTCGACGACGAAGCTTCCAAAGAATCGCCCCAACATGATCATCACAAAAAAGCCAGAAAGGTAGAACGAGCTTTGAGCCACTGTCTGGCCTCGAACTTTTTGAAGATATTCCATTAACCAAGCGGCTAAACCTAACTCGACCGCAACATAGGAACTGATCAATAGATAGTACCAGCCCATTGGGCGTGTGAATCCGACTCGAAAAAGTGTGCGCCAATTCCAAACTGAGATAGTAGGCAATTTTGCTACTTCACAATTCGGTGTAACAACAAAGGCAATTGTCAAAATGCCGGACAACAGTACAACCGACAAAAAAATGTTCTGCCAGGCCACATTCATGCTGATAAGCCATGCGACATACAGCGGTACTAAGAAAGAACCGGTCCCATGAAAAGTCGCTAACAAGTTGAGGTAGCGGCCAGGATTATCGCGATGCAATTCTACGATCAGCCCGTTTGCGCCCACTTCGATGGCTCCCAGACCCAATCCCACAACGCTCATCATTAAGATAAGGAGCGTAAACGAACTCATAAAACTGACGCCGATCAATCCAAAACACAAACAAATCCCTGCGAGCAATAGCACATGTCGATTGCCAACTCTATCGGAGAGGACTCCTGTGAGAAGAGTTGCCACAATAAACCCAATGTAGGCTCCCAAAAGAATCGTTCCACCCTGGCTAAGACTTAGATGCTCAGACCGTAACAATTCTGGCAGGACGGGGCCTTTCAAATTGTCGATGAATCCAAAAGCGAAAAAAGCCAGGAAGCAACCTGCCGTCAATAGTGTTTTGGAATTGGGCATTCAGCAGGCAAACCTCATTAGTGTATTTAACGGCATTTGCCGTATGGCGTTAAACAAAGTACCGTTTGCCTAGAGTTGCAATTCCGTAAGCCAACAAGCCCAAGGCAAATGTGCCGACACAGAGAAAAAATGAAGTGCGTTCACGTTCTAGCGAACCAGCAACTAGCAGGAACGCGATTGCTACACCCACATAGATCGATGCAGCCACGTGTTCGTACCATTGGATCGGAGACTGCTCACCCATGAACTTGCGTGCAATCCACACACTGGAAACCGCTAATGCTCCGCATGCGGTCAACGTTAAGCCAAGGTACTTAACAATTCCTTCGATCTGTGAAACCCATACGACCACGATACTCAGTAGTCCTTGTGCCACGATTGCGGTTCTTGGCACTTGGTCTGAAATGCGAAACAGCTTCGGCATCCGGCCATCCTCCGCCATTTGTGCATACACCATGGGACCGATGGCCATCATGGCCAGAATGCTTGTCGCCGCGGAAAGAACGATAGCCGTCCTTACTAAGCCGGAAAGCCAACTACCGCCAATGTTTTGCGCGACGTCAGCCACGTAGCTTTCTCCCGCTTGAGCAATGCGTTCCGGGCTCATTCCAAACAAAAACACGTAGTTCAATAATAGATATAGCACTACGACTAGCACGCTCGCAATTAGCATGGATCGGCTCACTAGCTTTCTGCTATTTGCCGGGTTTGTATTGGGTCCTTCGATTTCTCCCGCGAGATAGATACTCGCATTGAAACCCGTGTAGGCAAGGGAAATATAGAAAAGGGACACAACCATTTGAACCCAAGTAGATGGGTCCAGAAGTCTAATGCCCAGCGAAGGGGATTCATTGGTCGAGCTAGCCGCATCTACGAGTAGACCTGTATTCGTTCCCTGCATGACAAAGGGGAGACCGACGACCAAAAAAACAGCAAAGCACAAAAACTTGATCGCGATCACCACATTATTGAACCACGCCCCGACTTTCAAGTGACAACCGTGCAAGAAGGCAACGAAGACAATGCTGCCAGTCGCGATGAGCTTGGTGGACGTGATCGCAGAATCGGCTCCGCCTAGGTACTTTCCCAACAACAGGGCCGTCGCAGCGATAGGAGCGGTAAAGCCTGCGATGATCGATATCCAGCCGGCAATAAATCCGACGGCTGGGTGAACGCAACGTGTTAGATAGGAATACTCTCCACCAGACACCGGCAATCTGTTTGCTATCGCTCCGTATGCAATGGCACCGCAAACGGCATGTAAACCCCCAATCAACCACACTAGCAATACCAAGCGTGCATCTTTGAGAGACAAGAGTGAATAGTAACTTCCAACGTAAACGCCCACGCCAATCATATTGCCCAGGACTAAGCAGACCAAAGAAAACAAGCCTATGAGAGGCCCCCGCGAAAGAGGTAGGGTTTTCGTATTAGTCGTGCTGGATGTAATTGTTGAATCCCTTTCGAATTTCAAAACCGGGGCGGCGGGCGCGCCAGCCCGGATTATTCACGGGGTATTTATTGATCAGCCGCAGGGCGCTAGCCCACGGTTATGGTCGCATTGACAACCGTGGGCTAGCGCCCTGCGGCTAATGACTAATCCGGGCTAGCCTTAATCTTAATCTTAATCTTAATCTTCGCCACACTGCCCTGCGGGCAATTATACTCCTTGCCCAAGCTTGCAAGATCGCGACAATGTACGAAGCCAATTGCTTTAAAACGTCTTAACACTCTTGCGAGAGGAATCGAGTCGCTCGATGATTTTTATTCGACCGCAGAGTTATCCACTGTTAAGTGCGAGTCTTGTTTTAATTTATCTTCAGTTTTCGTGCTCCAATTTATTGCTAGCTCAAGCAGTGCCAGGCCGGATAGAGGCGATCGCTTCCGAACCGTATGGCGTTGCTCGAATGTTCATACCTGTGGGGCAGTTGGCGACGACGACAACGCTGCGTATTCTCGTTTCGGACACGAGTGATCGGGTCATGTTTCCGGCGGTCGATTTGCTAACCAGCGAACCGCCTGAAGTTCATTCGGCTACTTCTGGAGATCGGCTGCGACTGGGCAACGGAGCACTTATTGGTCGTATTCGTGGCGCTATTCAAAATGCGAAAGAACAGATTGACCCACTTGAATTAGTTCGGGTGCAATTTCTGTTTCGCGGCGTGGAACCTTTTCAAGTACATTTGTCGGGCGATATCGAGACCACCCTAGAAGTCATACCAATCAAGCTTCTGGACCCGGACCACGCAACGGATACTGGGAAAGGGAATTCGGAAAAACTCTCGCAGGCACCGCAGTTTCAGGCTTTGGTCCAGTCGTGGTGGGAAGGGTACGTTAATCAAGCCAAGCGGCAATTAGAGCGAAGCGACTACCCAGCGATTGTAGAGAGTTACTTGACCCATATGCTCGCGTATCGCTACGGTTTGGAACTACCCGATGTCTTAAAGAAACCTGCGTCCAAGCGAAAACAATCGGATCCTCTGCCCACGATCGCCTTGGTAGCAGGGGTTGAGG
>JAYVBW010000611.1:0-17943 GCA_043750255.1 Pirellula sp. | reverse complement strand
CAAGTGAATCGTCCGGCAAGGTGGAAGTCGCGGCGTTGGCTTGGAATCCCGTCCGAGGCTTGATCGCATCGGTTGGGAAAAAGACTCGTCAAACGGCAGTTTCATGTCAGTTTCTTGTCTGGCTCTCTGAACCTGAGCAAAGAGTAGCACTGCGAGCCGTTTTCTCCGGGATTGAGTTAACCGCCGAGCAAAGCGATCGAAATAGTGTTCGGGACGATTATCGAGCTTTTCAAGCGATAAATAACCGTGACCTGCGAGTAGAACCGATGGAGCTCTCTTTACGAATGGCGAACGCCAATCAATATAGAGACATCCTCGCTGATTGCTTGATTGAGTTGATTCGCCAGCCGGATCAAGCCGATTCGATTATGGCTTCTTGCTCGTTGCAATGGGACCAACTGACGGTCAAGCTTGGAATCGAAACGCAACGGATTTCCGAGGAGCAATCGCTCGGATATCGCAAATAATTAAACCAAGAAATAAATAAATCGTTATCGCCACTTTCCCGTAACACAGGCTGCTAGCCCGGATTATTCATTAGCCTCAGGGCCCTAGCCCAAGGTTCTCATTGCGACCACAACCGTGGGCTAGCGCCCTTCGGCTAATCATTAAATGACCCATGAATAATCTGAGCAGCCTGTTGCTACGGCCAATAACCACGAAGTGGCCATGTCCAATTACAAGTCTAAGAACGGAAAACAAATCTAGTGACGCCACTCAGGCAAATCATTCTCAATACCGCGAACAAACGGGCGTTCTCAGGTCGTCACCCATGGATTCTCGTCAGCTCGATCATCGAACCAGCCTCGACTCCACAAATCGGGGAGCAGGTGGATCTGGTCAATTCTGAAAATAAATGGATAGGTCGTGGGCTTTATAATCCGAATAGTCGTATACGTGTCCGTTTGTACACCTGGGATAGCAATGAACAGATTACCAAGGACTTGATTTCAAGTCGATTGGATCGTGCCATCCAGTTGCGAACGAGGCTGGCCAACGGCTCGCACCAACAAGCACTTCGTATCGTCTTTAGCGAAGCGGACCAACTGAGCGGTCTGGTAGTTGACAAGTATGCAGAACATCTTGTCATACAGGTGACAGCAGCGGTACTGTACCCATTCCTTGATACGATAGTCGATCGATTGTTTCACCACTACCGTCCGCTCAGTATTTCGTTGCAAGTGGACGAACGAACAGGCAAAAGCGAGGGGATGGAATCCGAGCAACGATTCTTGGTTGGAAGCGCACCCTTGGAACCTGTAACGATCGAGGAAAACGGCCTCCAATGGAACGTCGACATTGTAGGTGGCCAGAAAACCGGCTTCTACTTAGATCAACGAGAGAATCGTCTGGCTGCGGCGAGATGGACACAACCCAACGCACGAGTGCTTGACATTTGTTGTTATGTTGGTGGCTTTGCTTTGACGATCGCAAAACACTGTACTACACAAGAAATTATTGCTGTTGACAGCAGTGAAAAGGCATTGCAGAGCGCCCAGCAGCATGCAACCTTGAACCAGTTAGAAAACCGAATCACGTGGGAGCAGGCCGATTTCTTTGAATCGTTGTCGAGCAAATTAGATGCGGGCGAAAAGTTCGACACGATTGTCCTTGACCCTCCACGTTTAGCTGGTTCGAGGGAGCATTTGCAGCGTGCGCTGAGCGCATACCACCGGCTGAATTTCCTGGCTGTCCGCATGTTGAATCCAGGTGGAACGTTGGTGACATGCAGTTGTTCAGGCCGAGTATCGCGAGACGACTTCAAGGATATGTTGCGAGGCGTAGGGACGAGAACTAGGCGAGAGATTCAAGTGCTAGAGGAACGCGGTGCAGCGCCAGATCATCCGAGCTGCATGAGCTGCCCCGAAACCGACTACCTCAAGTGCATCATTGCCCGAATCCTCTAACCGCGAATATCTAACCGGCACAGCCGCATGCATAACCGGCCACATTTGCAACCAGACTATGAACTCACTAGTAACCGTCGAAGAGTACGACAAGTCCCACCTAGCTCAAGTGGCGGTCCTAACGCTCGAACAGGCTGGTATTCAGTGTTTTTTGCAAAATGAAACCATTGTTGCGATGGATTGGTTTATGGCCAACGCAGTGGGTGGAATTAAATTGCAAGTAGCGTCACAAGATGCCGCCGAAGCCCAACGCGTCCTTGCGGAGATAAGGGGGAATCGAATTGAACGAGAAAAGTCAACGAAGGATACGTGGATAGCGTTTCGATGTGGACGCTGTAAGAAGTTGATCGCATTTTCCGGTCTCAGTCTAGGACGGGTCGAATCCTGCCCCAAGTGTGGTAAGTATGTGGATGTGCCAGAACAGTCAGATCCCTCGCTTCAAGAGACGACGATTGAAGAAACAATCGAGCAAGCAAGAAGCGTTTCGAAGTTATCGAGCGGTTCCCTATCCACCCAATCGTATTTATTCGTCGAGATCGTTTTCGTATTATGCATTTTATACTTGTTTAGAGTATTCAACTCGATACACGCGTTTTTTGAATCGTCAATGAATGGAACAGCGTACGTTTATAGTTCCGAAGAATTGTCGAACTGGCTTGTACTCCGGTTCATTTTCGTAGTGACCTTTATGGCTCCAATCCTATTCTTGAATGGACTGACTCAGAAATCCCAGAGCACTCATTCGAGGTCTTGGGGTAATTCAGTATTGATCGGAATATTGCTGGGTGGAATCTGCGGCTTCTCCGTGTATGGGCTCTCGTATTTGGTAAATGAACCCTATTTTGAACGGATAACTGAATGGCCGGGGATAGATCGACTCGGTTTTTTGAAAGCGTTTTCTTGGTACACGTGGTTTGCATTCGCCCTTGTCGCCAACAGCGCAGCCGAAGAACTGGTTGCGGGAGGTTACATGATCGATCGACTAGAAAAACTGTTTGGCAAAACCTGGATCGCCGTCCTGGTATCAGCCGTGCTCTTTGGTAGTTACCACATCCATCAAGGAATGATAATTGGTTTGGTAGGTGCAACTATGACGGGTATCGTTTTAGGAATCTATTTCGCTCGTACTCGCAAGTTGCTTCCGTTGATTGTAGCTCATTCAGTTTACAGCCTAATTTATTTTGCTTTTTCCCTGCCGAACGAGAGTTTGTAGATGAACACTCCAACGATTTATATTAGTCGACGAGTCGTTTGCGAGGAGGACTTGGATGAGTTGAATCATGTCAATAACCTTCAATATCTTCGCTGGACCCTCAAAGCTGCGAGTGAGCACTCCAAAAGTATAGGCTGGCCTTCCGAACGATACCGCGAATTCGGTACTGGATGGATCGTGCGCTCCCATAAAATTACTTACAAGTTGCCTGCACAGTTGGGGGATGAGATCGTGATTCGCACTTGGATTGACGTCTTGGATCGCGTGTCCGCTCTGCGCAAATACGAGATCGTTCGCAAATCGGATGACCGCACCTATGCGGTTGCCGAAACGAGATGGGTTTTCGTCGATTTGGCAACGCTGAAACTGATTGCGATACCCGATGATGTGCGCACAGCGTTTTCATAACGCAGAGACATTAGGTCGCCCCATAAAGCGTTGAGGTAATTCTTACCCCTTACGATTTTCTAGGAAAATGTGGTACCAGCGCCCAACGTCACTCACTTTGTCACCTAGCGATTGAACGGCACGGCGCTAGGTCAATGCTTTGCTGTGTCTGCCTCGTCAGCTCTCTAAAACGTTCCTCGGGAACTAAGTTCAAAGGCTCGCTTGACATCTCCCATCAGCAAAATCACGAGAGCCCAAATACCGACCGGTAGTCCAATAATACAACAGCACGATCCTACATTGAGCATCGAGACGATTGTAGCGGCCATCGCCACGGCCCAGGTCTTAATTCGGAACATCTGAATCCCGCCGAATATAATAAATAAATCAACGAAAATGAAGACGGTTTGAATGCCCGCTGCCAACGGCCCGACGGTACCTTTCATCATCTGAACTGCCAATTCCGGTGCGTCTGGTGGAATGGGTGGAACTTGGCTGACCAATGCGTTAATGGCACCGTAAATAGATGCAAACAGGCCTAATGTTCCACAAACTATCAACGCGATGGCTGGAGCCTGAACCTTTGCCTTGTTAAACGGTGGTTGTGGATCGAATGTCGCTGGATTGCTTTGGTACGGATTGAATTGGTTGTCAGGTTGAAAATCGCTACTCATGGCAGCTCCATAATCGGATACTGGTACGGGGGTTCGAGAACAGTGTGGGTATTGGCCACGACTTGACGGAGCGATAGTATACACGTTCGAGAAGCAGTAACTGGACTGATCGATTTTTGGATTCGTGCTAAAATCTTAGAGATCGAAAGACTGCTTCGTTGCTTTTATCAGCAACTACCACAACAAAAACTTCAATGACGATAGCATCGCGGGTGGTTTCACCCGGCCCCAGTGACAAGACCATACGCACCGATGATGGAAAGATCCTGCCGATTCCAGATGGCTGGGAACTATTGCCACCAGGTGATGCCGGACTAACTCGCCGTGTAAAGTCCGCTGGTCCAACTTGGACGGTTCAAGAGAAAAAAGGCCGCAGGACTTTTTCAAAAGGTGTGTGGGCACCCAAAGCCATCATTCACTCTAATCGAAACGATCTTGAGCAAGAGCGGTCTACGGTATCGTATGCCAAACGTAGAGTTGCGGATGCGAATCGCAGAGAAAAAAAGCAAACGGAGTATGTCGAAGACTTCGGAGCCGCAGTTCTCGATTTTTTGAACTTTGCGTCTCGCTATGATAAGCTCGCAACAAAACTGGCTGCAGCGGTTTCGCTACATGCTACGCCAGTCGGAAGCGGTACCGTGGCTAGAACCGAACGTATTCCGATCGAGCAACGAGCGGAGTCTGCCGTCATCGCTTGGATGCGGCACCAAACAACAGCTTATGACAACTTAAAGATACCTCGTGTCAAGGGCGAGCGGCGGGAAGTTCGGCGCATGTTGGCCGACCAGTCCCGACAATTGCTTGAGGACTATCGACGCGGGCACACAGTCAACGCAGCTTTATGCCCACTCCAAAAAGCGTTCAAAGAATAAAATATGTACCACCAAACGATCGTTAAGCCAAACGCCGAAGAAGTTGCTATCGCAGCGACCGAATGGTTGATCGAGACGATCCTCGAGTGCCTTGCCGCTCGAGGATCGTGCAGTCTCGCGCTGTCTGGGGGTTCGACTCCGAAACGACTATATCAACTCATTGCTGAGAATGAAACCAAAAGTCTCGATTGGTCACGAGTCACCTTGATAATGGGAGATGAACGCAATGTCCCGCACGACCATGTCGATAGCAACTACCGCATGATAAGAGAAGCTTGGCTCGATCGACTCGATCCGGTAACGCTACCTAAGTCCGTGCCGCAGGTCCTGCCCGTAGTTATTCACGTCAACGCTCCCGAACGTGCGGCAGCCGAATATGAAAAGACCATCCGGGAATCACTTTTGAGAGATACTGGTGAAGAGGATGCTGAATTTCCTGCTATCGATATTGTACTGCTTGGCTTGGGAGATGACGCGCACACCGCTTCGCTGTTTCCTGAAACAGAAGCCCTCAATGAATCGCATCGTCTCTTCGTCGCAAACTTCGTGCCGAAGTTTTCTGCGTACCGTCTGACACTGACGGCCCCCATGATCAATGCCTCTCGAAACATTGCGTTCCTGGTGTGCGGGCCGTCCAAGCGTCCGGCAGTCGATGTTGTATTGCATGGCCCAAGACATCCCGACGAGTATCCTGCTCAATTGATTGAACCTAAACTTGGGAGACTCTGGTGGTTTCTCGACACTGCTGCTGCCTCTGAGGTTTTAAAGTAACTAGACCCAAATCTATGTCCGACGAATCGACTCAAAAACCCGTCTCCCAGCCCTTGCGCCACACGTCTCTTAGCCCATCCTTTGGTGGACTCCGAGTCGCAGCCCTTGAAAGCCGGCGCCGTGATGACTTCGCCAGATTGATCCAACGGTTTGGCGGCGTACCGTTTGTCAGTCCGTCTATGCGTGAAGTCCCCATCGACAAGAACAAAGAGGCTGTCGATTTCGCGTATCGGGTAATGACCGGTGAAATTGGAGCTGTGATTTTTCAGACCGGTGTTGGCTTCAAGCAACTAATCGCCGCCATCGAACCGCACGTCGACAAACAGCGATTCCTGGATTCGTTGTCCGATATCCCAACGGTGGCTCGCGGGCCTAAACCCGTAGCCGCCATGCGAGAATTTGGCTTGCAACCAACGCATCGCGCTCCAGAACCAAACACGTGGCGAGAAGTACTGCAAACCATCGATATCCACGTTCCTGTTTCCAACGTAGAAATCGGACTGCAAGAATATGGCATCACCAACCATTCCTTGGTTGCCGGTCTTGAAGCGCGCGGTGCCAAAGTAACTACCGTCAAAGTTTATCAATGGGACCTACCGGAGGACACCGGACCGCTTATAGAAAATGTTCAAGCGATCGTCCGAGGCGAACGCGACTGCCTGTTGTTTACCAGCGCCCATCAAGCGGTCAATTTATTGCGTATCGCGAATCAATTGGACTGCGAGACCGCTCTTCGACTCGCGTTGCGCAGCATGGTGATTGCGTCTATCGGCCCAACTACTTCCGAAATGCTTCAGCACTTAGAGATCCCAATCGATCTTGAGCCTGAGCATTCGAAGATGGGTCACCTGGTTCAGGCGTCCGCAGAAAAAAGTCCTCGCATTCTCAAAGCCAAACGATTTGCTGGAATCACCGGCTTGGCTATCGGAATTTCAAGAAACGACCTTTCCTCAAAAGATCAACTTTCGACTAGCACAACTATGTCACCCTACCACGACAACCCTTTCATGAAAGCATGTTTCAAGCAACAGACGGATGTGACTCCTGTTTGGCTAATGCGACAAGCCGGACGGTATATGGCAGAATATCGAGCCGTTCGCGAGAAAGTTTCGTTCTTGGAGTTGTGCAAGAACTCGTCGCTTTGTGCTGAAGTCATGGTAACCGCAGTAGAAAAACTCGGCGTCGATGCTGCTATCATTTTCTCAGACTTGTTGCCGATACTAGAGCCGATGGGTTTTCATTTAGAGTTTACAGCCGGTGATGGCCCAGTGATCCATAACCCGATCCGATCTCCGAAAGATGTCGATCGAGTTAAGCCGTTGGAGAATATGGAGGCGTTGCAATTCGTTGCCGACACCGTCACGGCTACACGAGCAAGTCTACCGGATAGAATCCCTTTGATTGGTTTCGCTGGTTCACCCTTTACTTTAGCAAGTTACATGATTGAAGGGAGCGGTTCGAAAAATTACATCCATACGAAGACATTGATGTATTCCGATCCAGTCGCTTGGAAAGAGCTAATGAATAAGCTGGTTGACTCGATTGCACTTTACCTCAACTCCCAGATAGCGGCAGGAGCACAGTGTGTGCAGTTGTTCGATTCATGGGCGGGTTGCCTATCGCCCAACGAGTACCGAACGCGAATACTACCGCATATGCATCAGCTCTTGGAATCGATCGTGCCGGGCGTACCCGTAATCAATTTCGCGACTGGCAATCCGATGTTGACCTCGTTGCTAAGGGGTGATAATCGAACTGTGGTCGGATTGGATTGGCGAGTTCCTTTGGATGTCGGTTGGGATATGGCAGGCAACGATCGAGCTGTTCAAGGAAATCTCGATCCAACGGTATTGTTCTCAGACTTGGACACGATTCGAAGTCAAGTGCATTATGTTTTATCGCAAGCGTCTGGTCGACCGGGACATATTTTCAACTTGGGACACGGGATCCTACCCGGTACCCCCGTCGACAATGTTATCGCGCTCGTCGACATGGTTCATGAACTCAGCGACCGCCGCAAGTAGACTTTTCGCAAGTAAAGACGCCCATGCTTTTTCAAAACGTATCGTTGCTTTCGGTAGGCTACGTGTTACCTCCATTAGTGATCACGTCTGCTGATATCGAGTTGCAACTGGACGCAGTTTACCAGCGGCTCAAGCTGCCTCAAGGGCGACTTGAGGGGATGAGTGGAATTCGCGAACGTAGGCTTTGGCAGCCAAGGACACGTATCAGCGATATGAGTGCGGAGAGCTGCCGCCGAGCGCTCAGCGCTGCAAACGTGGAGCCATCAGAAGTGCAGTGTCTCATTCACGCAAGTGTTTGCCGTGAGTACCTCGAACCAGCTACGGCCTGTCGCGTTCACCATCTGGCCGGCTTACCGGAAAATGCCTGGGTTTACGATGTTTCAAATGCTTGTTTAGGAATAATGAACGGAGCTGTCCAAATAGCCCAACTCATTGAGAGCGGAGTGATTCGTGCTGGCTTGGTCGTGGGTACCGAGGACTGCCGCGGACTTCTGGAAGCCACTATTGATCAATTAAATGGCGATTCAAGTCTGACACGCCAATCGATCAAGTCCGCATTTGCCTCGCTGACGATCGGATCAGGAAGCTGCGCTTGGCTTTTGGGCGATCGTCGTTATTTCGAAACGAAGTCTCCTGGCTTGGGAGCAAGTGTTCGCGGGGCCGTAGCCGTAGCTCGAACCCAGCATCATGCGCTTTGCCAAAGCGATACCGATCAAGCGGGTAGCGGTATGCAACCGATCATGAACACCGATTCGGAATTGCTATTGGAGGCAGGGGTTGAGACGGGCAAGGCAGCATTTGGCCAATTGCTGTCGGAGCTAAGTTGGCAGCGAAACGAGATTGGTGCAACGGTTTGTCATCAAGTGGGTTCGGCACATCGAAAAAAGATGCTGGAAACGCTGGGCATGCCAATCGAGACGGACTTCGCCACATTCGAGCGATTAGGAAATACAGGTTCGGTAGCATTGCCTACCGCACTAGGGATTGGCCTTTCGAAGTCGCAGTTTCCATTGGATACAAAAACTGCACTGCTAGGCATTGGCTCTGGCCTCAATTCAGTCATGATGGGAATCGAGTTCGGAACGGTAGGAGTCCGCGGCGAGTAGTTGCTGTTTGTGTTTCCAGTCATTGTGTTTACGGGTTTCGTGAACCGGTGGGCGCTAGCCCCGGGCCTAAATTGTCGTGACTAGCTAGTCCCGGGCTTGAATTCGCTGGCTATATCGCTTGGTACGCAGTCTTTGCGGGCTAACTCATAGTTCGAAGCTTCGCAATTGCCAAACTTCTTGGTTAAAACGTGTCAATGAAAAGGGCGATCCGTGAATTCGGACCCCAAATCCCCAATGGCAAGAGCTAATTCAACTGCCCTTTACCTATACTGCGCCGTTGTGCTAGGCTCCTCATTGACCCACGGCGATCCTAATGGATAGGTCGCTTCGTAAATGGATTCTTGGTGAGGGAGGAGCCCTAGTATGCACATTATTCGAATGGATATCGACCGGAAAAATTCGGCCGAGCACCTGCAGATCGGTACTCTCGGCTGCGGCTTGAATGCTGTCTATGCGACAGCCGCCTCCGGTAGTTCTGCCATGACCAGGTTTATCAAAGGACTGCTTTTTCGCGGCCATTGTTCGAACGAGTTGAACTGCGACGAGGAATCGGAAGCTATTGATGGTTCGTTGCAATGGGCGGATGCAACTGGCCATGTCCGATTGATGTCCTATTCCGGCGGTTCACCGCTCCTGCCCTCTCGATTTGTCCATTCGCCTTTGCATCCTTCGGAGCGACCCATTCATTCTGATGATCGGGATCAGATTCGCGGATTAGGAAATATTTTTTGGGAGGGGGACGAACACGATGGCCGATGGGACGACCTGCGGGGCGACATACTTGGCATGGTTTTTTGCAGCCCGCTCGGAACTGCCTTGCCTGAGAAGCTTTGGTGGGGAGCCAGTCGACTTGGAGTTCACACCGCCGCGAAAAGCGAACTAGACGAGGGGCATCAACGACTCAAAGCGGAAGAGCAAGAGCTTTTGGAACGGCTCCGCAACTCAGAGAGCGTTGACCACGATAGAGCTTGGTGGTCTATCGAGCGCGATCGAATCGCTGCTGAACTCGCTCACATCCATGAAATGAATCAGCATGCGTCAGATAAGGCTTCGCGTTGTTGTCAGCCTTGCTCGCCTGCAGGAAACGATAGACTCGTTTCTATTCAAGCTGAAATCTCGCGACTTCGTTCGCTCCAGCAAGAATCCCTCGTCAACGAGGCTAACTCTCAGCTCAACGAACACCGCACGGACAGTCTCAAGGCCAACTCGACTTCAACACTCTTTAACAATGTATCCCTTCACAACGCCGCATTCGGAAAGACCAAGTCGGTTTCCGACCGAATCGAATATGGGACAGAACGCAAACGACTGCAAAACAAGATTGAGCAACTGCTAGCCGAGCAAACAAGCATGGAAGTGGATTCTCGAAACACTGCTTCGGTGCATCCCAGCCAATCAGCCAAGCAGTGGGATGCCAACCTCCTTAGTCAACAGTATACGCATGCAGTAGAAATGCTAGGTCGTTGGGATCGGCGAGCTCAGACGCATCGACGATTGGCCGAAGTTCAATCGCACCTGCGGACTCGATCGCCGTACCGTCGAACGACAGAAGGATCGCTCATTCCCATCGCCGAGAAGTACCTCCGCGAATTGACTTCGGGTGCAACACGCCAATTGCCACCTTGGGCAGTCGACCCAACTTATCTGCATCAAAAAGAGAACCGAGTTAGTGACGTTGGGATGCGAGGTGAAGCGGGCTATCGCCATGATTACTATAACGCTCACTTGCCGATCGAGAATACCCGGCAACGAAAACTGGTTGATCTTGCAATTAGGCTAGCGATCGCTGAGGCTGCGGTGCCCCGGATTGGCCGGATACCAATGCTATTGGACGATTCGCTTGGCGGTTTCCGAGGCGAATCGTTGGAGCAGATCCTTCACGTCCTTTCTGCTTTTTCAAGGGACGGACGGCAACTACTGCTTTCGACGAATGATGAATATATTGCGCGCAGGGTTGCGGCTCATGGCGGTACTATTTCGCGGATGTTGGAAGTCATGCAGTACGCAAGGCCTAGTTATGTCCTGGATGAGCAAAACGAACTTGGCATTCACCCTGCCATGGAGCAGGCTGCAATCCACTCGCCGCACCGCGATTCAAGACCCTTTCGAATTGTAAGTGCCGATTCTCCCGATACGGAGTTTCGAGAACTAAATCGGCAACTAAGCGGTTTAGCTAATGAACAAGCGACACATTCATCGTGGACACCGAACGGGTCTCGCGTGCCCACACAACCAATGCAGGTTGATAGATCCGCCCATCAAACTAGTGATCGCAAGCGGTTTTTTTTGCAAATGGACAGTCTAATCCAGGACGTGCCGGGCGTTGATACTGAATTGATGCGTCGATTAAATGCAGTAGGAATTAGTGGAGTGGGGGAGCTACTGCGTGCACCCGCATCCAAACTGGGGTCAATGATTCGGGTCGACGCTGCAATTCTGGAGCAGATTCAACGAGTTGCCGAACTCATGTGCGGCACGCCCCAGCTTCGAGCCTTTGACGCTCAAGTTTTGGTCGGATGCGGAATCACCAAATCCGATGCATTGCGCAACTTGCCTGCCGCAGAACTTGCGCAGCGCGTCGAGTCGTATCTGTCCGGGGATGCTGGACAAGACTTGGTGAGGAGCGCGACCTCGGTTGAGGTGGCAAAAATCCGCAACTGGATCGCAGAAATGCGACATTCCACTGAGAGTCGGTCTCGAGAAGAAATCGTACCCATTCGATCCGATCGATCACGTCGGGTAAGTAGAGAAACGAGAACCAATTCATCGCGTCAATCGCCAACTGCGAGATCGACTAGTGCCGCATCGATATCCCATGGGAAATTTTATTTGGATATCGACAGCCCAGTTTTAGATGCACCGAGTATTGGACCTCGAATGGCCGAACGGCTTGCTCCCTTCAACCTTGCGACTGTGGGCGATCTAGTGTCCGTCAAGGCCGAAGATGTTGCGAACCAACTAGCGGACCGTGCCGTTTCCGCTGATATAGTTCAGCAATGGCAACAACAAGCGATGCTTGTTTGTCGCGTTCCGAATCTGCGAGGCCATGACGCTCAACTGATTGTAGGTTGCGGTATAACGTCTGCTGAAGAACTTGCCGCCAGTAATGCTACTGAACTGTTCAATAAAGTCATACGATTGGCGAGCAGTAAGCACGGAGTTCGAATTCTCCGTGGTTCCAACGCTCCAGACCAAGAAGAGGTATCCGCCTGGATTCATTGGGCGCAGAACTGCCGCGCGGTTAGAGCCGCGTAGATTCGCCTTTTTTTGTGAAATACACCGAGCTGAACCCGGAATCGTCGGGTTCCTCATGAGGCACTCTCCATGCATAGTTTTAAAGAGATAGTTGAGTTGCAAGTCGATTGTGTTTGCCGCTGGCATCATGAGCCTATCGATAATCCATTTGCGAAAGACGGTGTGGTCTCTTCGTTTCTTGCGACGGTATGCCAACAACATCAGTTCAACTATTTGCTTTGGCACGAAGAAGATATCGCAAGAAGCCCTCATGTGTCCGATGCCAAGATTGCAGAGGTCAAGCGCAATATCGACCGATTCAATCAAGCACGAAATGATTGGATCGAAAAAATCGACGATTGGATCACTGTCGATCTGGAAGAGAGAAGCATTCAAAGTGTGGCGAACGCCAAGCTGAACACGGAGACACCTGGCAGCGCAATGGATAGACTATCGATCATGGCGCTCCGGATTTACCATCTCGATGAACAGTTGACTCGAGTGGACATCGACCAGCAGCACAGGGAAAAGGTCAATGTGCGGTTGGCCATTTGTAGACTGCAACAGAAAGATCTTTCACAATCGCTCAACGAATTACTGATGGATATCTATTCAAAAGCAAAGAGGCATCGCACATATCGCCAAATGAAAATGTACAACGATCCGACCTTGAATCCCTACCTGTACGGAAATGGCAAGGAATAAAGTACAACGGATAACGGACAAGGTACATGGAATTGCCATGTCGCTGTCTCCTTACTGCTTACAAGACATAGGAACGTCGATGGTAATTGAAGGGGTATTAACAACGGAAAATGAGGATGGGTCGATGCATGTGTCTCCCATTGGCCCGCATGTGAATCCAGAATTGAGTTCCTGGACACTGAGGCCGTTCCAATCGTCAATGACGTTTGCAAATTTGCGGGTCACTTCGCGAGCTATTTTTCATATCGTTGACGATCCTCTCTTGATGGCCGCCGCAGTTCTTGGATTGTGCAATCGAACAGAGGATTCCACCGGTAAAGCAGACGTCCTGGATGCTAAGCAGATCGCCGAGCTGGTAACAGCACAGTATTATGCGGAATTTGGGTGGGTTCTTGATTTGAGTTGCCGCTGGCACGCTTTAACCGTAGAGCAATGGGATGTTTCGGCCCCTCGTGCGATTGCGGTGTGTGTGCAGAGACATCAGAAAGAGCAACGCTCGTTTTGGGGTTGGAACCGAGCGCGGCACAGTATTTTGGAGCTGGCAATTCTTTCAAGTCGAATCCAAATGCTGGATCGACAGGTTATCGACGAAGAGCTGAGTCGTCATAAAATCATCGTAGAAAAGACGGCCGGGCCTCGGGAGATAGCTGCTTGGCAGTTGCTCAACAAGCATTTGTCGCAATAATCGGCGGGTGCATCGCTTGGTGCATTTTTTTTATCTCTTTCAAAGCTTCGCCGAAATGCCTGCACAGTATTGTATTGGAATCGATCTCGGAACGACAAATTCCGTACTTGCGTTTGCACCGCTCGAGGAATCCGAAGCCTTAGTCGCCGTCTTGCCAATTCCGCAGCTAGTGGCACCGGGAGCAATCGAACGACATCTTTCGCTTCCTTCCTTTCTGTACTTAGCCAAGTCGCTCGACGATCCTTCCTTACAAGTGCCTGGCATTCGAAACGGGCTGGGAATTGTTGGAGAGTACGCAAGACGCATCGCAAGCGACCAGCCTGATCGTGTCGTCGCTGCGGCGAAAAGCTGGTTGTGCAATAAGCGAGTGGATCGACAATCTCCGATTCTGCCGTGGGAGTCTGACGCAGCGTTGGTTTCCCCGATTGCTGCAACAACGGCGTTTTTGAATCATCTCGTGGACGCTTGGCATGCGGAATTTGCGGATGCAACCTTTTCAGAGCAGCGAATTGTATTGACCGTCCCAGCTTCGTTTGACTTGGTAGCGCGCGAATTCACAAAACAGGCTGCATTGGCGGCTGGATTCCCAGAGGACTTTCTGTTCTTGGAAGAGCCACAAGCTGCGTTGTACAACTGGATTTTTTCGCACGGACAACAATGGCGTAAGTCGTTACGTGAAAATGACGTCCTGTTGGTCTGCGATGTCGGCGGAGGAACGACGGATTTGACACTGGTTCAAATTCAAGCTGAGAATGGCGAGCTTAACATGAATCGCTTGGCGGTGGGCAATCACATGTTGATCGGCGGCGACAACATGGATTTAGCACTAGCTCACATCGCCTCAAGGCAATTTGCAGACAAGGGGACCAGACTGAACGCCTGGCAGTCGATGTCCCTTTGGCATTCTTGTCGACAGGCGAAAGAGTCACTACTTCGAGGTGAATCGGCTCCGAATTCATTTCCACTGAGTGTGTTGGGGCGTGGCAGCAAGTTGATCGGTGGGACTGTTTCCATCGAGTTGGATCGGTCGACTGTCGAGAGGACGCTTGTCGATGGTTTCTTTCCGTTTGTCGGTCGTGATGAGCGTCCAGTTCGCGATGGGGAGAGTGGATTTCAAGAGATTGGTCTGCCGTTTGAATCCGACACTGCAATTACCAGACACGTCGGGGCTTTTCTAGCTGATCATTTACGGGCAAACGAACAAACGCCGATGAAGTTAACGCATTTGCTGTTCAACGGAGGTGTGTTCAACTCGGATTCATTCCGTGTTCAAATGCTGCAAACGCTTGCGTCTTGGGATGAGGCGGGAAAGGCACCTGTTGTTTTAGGTGGCGTTGAGGATCTCGATCAAGCGGTTGCGTGCGGGGCGGCGTATTACGCTTGGACAAAGCAGCGGGGCGGCGTTCGGATTCGAGGTGGTACGGCTCGCAGCTACTATGTCGGCATCGAAACGTCTGGACCTTCGATTCCTGGCATGGCGAGGCCATTGCAAGCTCTGTGTGTCGTACCGCAAGGCATGGAGGAAGGGACGCAGACCGACGTTAAGAGTCGCGAAGTCGGACTCAAGGTTGGTCAGCGTGGTCGATTTCGATTCTTCTCAAGCACGATGCGAAAACAAGACGCGGCGGGAACGTACCTGAAAGATTGGGATGACAACGAGCTTGAAGAGACTTCACCGCTCGAGGTGGAGTTGTCTACTAACGAAGGAGAACAAGTCGTCCC
The DNA here is from genome assembly GCA_043750255.1 of Pirellula sp. Classification (GTDB taxonomy): domain Bacteria; phylum Planctomycetota; class Planctomycetia; order Pirellulales; family Pirellulaceae; genus JBKCUI01. The sequence goes on along the minus strand of JAYVBW010000611.1, from coordinate 2,643 downwards.
AGTCCGATTTCAAAGTCGAATAACCGAGTTGGGGGTCTTCGAGCTATGGTGCAAGAGCACCCGAAGCGATCAAAGCTGGAAGCTGGAACTTAACGTCCGCGAGTAGACATGCCAATGATGTGCTGCAAACGCGGACTCTCTACTTTGCTGGGTTCTCCACTTGAAACAGAAGAGAGTGATCGTCCAGCGGGCGGATCCAGATACTACGATAGCGGACCGGGCTCTGGTGATCTTGAAGATACAAAGGTCCGGCATCCGTTCGCCTGAGACTTTCAAGAATTTTGGCGGTGTAAGGGGTCGCTTGGTAAACATAAGGAGTGTACGGCGAACGCGGCTCGGTAAAGGAAACGTGGTTTTGAACCAGCACGCCGTTCAAGATGGATGTGATCGAACCTGGCTCAGCGATTTTGCCCTCTTTGTATCTCGGGGCACGATATATGACATCGTACGATTGCCATTCATTGGCTGGTCTGCCCGCGTTGACCAGCGGCAGTTCGTATCGATAAAGCGACCCAATAACTTCTTTGCTGGGTTCGGTTGAACCGGCCGTGTTGGAGATCTGCATTTCGTATTGGCCGTGAATGTACAAACCGCTATTCCCATGCCCATTCCCGGGCACCGAAAACTCGGCGTGAATTTGTGCGTCACGGAAGTGCAATTGGGACACTATAAAACCAGTCCCCACGGTCATCACCCCGTCCAAGACCTGCCATTTGCAAGGATTGCCATCGACACCAACGAACGCATCGGTGGCTCCTCCATCGAAAAGTATGATCGCATCCGAAGGAGCCCGTCCCGACCTGGCATCTACCACCTTGATCGGTGGCTCCGCATTAATTCCATTCGCAGAAAAAACGACAACGTAAGCTGTAGCAACTAATACAACACATCGAATTGTTTTAAACATAGTGTGGGGAGGGGCAGGAGTAGCTGTCGGCAGAATTCACTTTATTCTAATCCAAGTGCGAGTCGCCAAGGGCCTGCCCCCATGAAATCAATAGCGCATGCTACGGCGTTGTGGCCGATGGACTGGTCACAACGATCGGCCAGCGGGATAACGGTTGTATTGTTTTCGCGTCCGCCAAGGTCGGTACAAAAACGATCGCCTTAGAAAACGGCACTTGGCCTAACCGAACGTCGCCAGCGATCCGCCATTCTCGTTCTTTTCGCCAATCCGCCGAATTTGATTCGTTAGACAAGACTTGGCAATAGGCCAACGCGTCGTCACTCGTCTTCCTAGCCGTAATGCGGTCGATATAGGAAACCTGCTTGGCACCGTTACTTTCAAGCCAATCACGGTCGATCATGATGCCATAGGGCTCCCAATCCCAGCGCGACAAGTGAGACTGAAATTTCCTCATCGATAGCAACTCAGTAATCTCGTTACTCGAAAAACAAATGGTGTCGGTATTGCCTCGACGAAAGGTATTGGTCGCAATCAATCTCTGTTGTTTCAGGATTCTTTGCAGTGTTTCCAGCACAGTCGGTTGTGCATTCCATGGATTTTGCATTAGATCATCGTGGAACTGGCTAATGGATTGATCTGGCCATGGACCACGTCGTGCTCGTGTACAGTGCACGAGATATTTTGAAGCTAGCGCTCCTAACAATCGAATACGGAAAATCGGTTGGTGGGTTCCATCGTATGGTTTCCGCGCCAATGTTCCGCATTCAATGCTAGAGGAGTCCGACCCTAACCTCGGATCTAACAAGTCGGTGTTCCGGGTGTTCAGCCAGCCTATTGCACCGCGGTCTAACCAGTCCGTTCCCGTCGATTGACGGAATTTTGGTGCGTGGGTCGTTGGAAGGGACAGGTAGGTCGTCCCAGGCGGAATGTCCTGGCAGCTCAGTCGACTTTCCAACAACTGTGCGATTTTTCCACTCTCACGCAGTTCAATTACAAAGAGCTGGTTGGCCAGAAACACGGAAGCCATATCGTGGATCAGTATTTTGTCAGTCGAATTTTCTTCTGGACAGGCTATCCACAGAATTCCGCAATCGCCTGAGTGGCCGTCGCAAGTTGAATGTTGCTTGGCAGGCTGATTTGCTTCCGACCAGTTAGCGACACGGATAACTAGAAACGGAACATGAAAGCGTTTGCACGCATGGAAGACGACTTCCGAATACGGGGCATCGTGTGCACATAAAACACCCCAGCCCTGCCTGTGAGCGAGACACAAGGCAGACCTTAACGATTCTTGCCAATCCTGGCTTGCATATCCATGTTTGCTATTGTGTGAAGAAACGATTCCAAGCCACTCTTGCGGCACGGGATCGCGACCCTGTAAATCAAGTCGAAACGAAAGTGAGCCAAGTAGGGCAGGCAGAGCGTCGGACCAAGGGATTGGGAATCGTTCGATCGGACTTAGGTTTTCAGGCAATCGTTTCATGCAGTCGGTCTACCGTCGAATTGCGGGATTGGCAACTCTATAATATAACGGTTCCGACCACCTCGACAAAGCAAAAACGGCCGCGAGGTTAGTCGCAGCCGTCAAGCGATTCTCGCACCAAGCGTCGAATCAATAATGTTTTCTTAAGCGAGCTTCAAGAGTGAAACTTAGTTGCATCCGCAGCTTGGAGCTGGAGCATCGCAACCGCAGCTTGGAGCTGGAGCACAGCACTTCTTGCTGTGGTGTCTAGCAA
>JAYVBW010000610.1:0-8718 GCA_043750255.1 Pirellula sp. | reverse complement strand
AAACTGTTCGGCTCTAGGAATTCTAGGCATATTAAATCTCCTTTGGTTATCAACATACATTCTAAGCAAATTCTAGTCAATAGGTGCCAGGCACCTATTAAATCCCAGGCACCTATTGACCTGGCGCCTATTGACTATCCACGGGCTAATCGGAGACTTTTGTCGACACTGTCCGTTCAAGCGGTCAAAACGACACTTTGCACACGCTTTGAAATGCCGTTTGTTCTGCAAAAATGACTGAAACCGGGTAAACTTGTGAATTCAAATCATGCAGTTACGCGAGTTTCGAGATTTTTTGGACCAAAGAAAATGCAAAAACAACGGATGGATTCGCCGGTTCGACTTATTGCGATATTGGCGATCGCATGCTTTGTCGTTGAGTGTGTGCCTGGATTGGGAATATCTATCGCAAACGCTCAGCGGCCCAGGCCCAGGCAACGAACTTCTACAATCAACATGGAAGTTGTATTGACGGCCGCGCCGCGAGAAGTTCTCGTCCTGTTACAAGAAGCAGAACAACGAATCAAGAATGAGCAATGGAGTGAAGCAACTTTTACGTTAGGGATTTTGCTTGGTCTGGAGCAGGCACGCCAAGATGACCTTACAGGCGTTGACTTTTTTCTTGATAGGGAAGAGCTGCCCGACTTTGCAGAAAAGCCCGCCGAAGAGAATACATTAAAAAGTTCCAAAGGCACAGTGTTTCAACGCGCCTACGAGCTTATCGAATCACTCCCCGCCGAAGCCACAAAAATCGTAGATTTGCGGTACGGCTCCCTGGCGAGCCAAATGCTCGATAATGCTATCGCGGAATCTAATTGGGGCAAGATTGCGAACGTTGTTGGGAAGTATGGGTTTACGTCATCAGGCCAAGATGCCTCATTGATATTGGGTGAACATTGGTTGAGAAAGGGTGACGCGCGACGCGCGGCCAGAGTGTTTTCTCGAGTTATTCGGCAAAAAAGTGCGTTGGAACGATTGGGTCCTGAACTGGGAATCCTTACTGCTGCCGCGTTTCAAAGCGCAGGCATGCTAACAGAAGCCCTGAGCTTCATCGAAGCAACGCGCACCCAGTTCAACAATGTCGATCTGAACTGGAAAGGTACAAAGATCAGTTGGGATGCAAGGTCGGTAATTTCAAAGAACGCTTTAGAGCAGATGGAGCTGCATGGTCAGCAAACAGTTCAACGTGTTATAAAACAGCCATATTATCTAAATGGCAACGCAAGTCGTAACGCTGATACGAATGCTGGAATCCCACTGCCCACTTTGCGTTGGCATGCTGAGTTGCATGAATCCCAGCAACATAAGGACAATTTGGACCTCACTCTTAAAGAAAAGCTGGTCGATGGGAAATCTAGCTTCATTCCATCTCGGTCTCCAATCAGCGTAGGACCATGGGTCATCACGACGACTTACGATCAGCGCATCGTGGGAATTGATGCGAAAACGGGACTCAAAGGGTTTGAATGTCCCTACAGCGGCATGCCTATAGGATTTTCAATGGATCGGTATCCAAACCGCGATAGCCATTCCTTCAATTTGCCTGCCCCCGACTACTTATCAAAACGCGTGTGGGGGGAAACACTTTTGGGAGCAATCTCAAGTGATGGTGAGAGAATCTACAATATTAGCGAGCTTCCTGCGCTCGACATCTCCGAAAGTTTTGCGTTGGGCCCAAACGCCCGCGTGGCCAAACCCCAGGGGTATCGCTCCTACAACGTGATGCAGTGCTGGAGCGTACGCGAGGAAGGCAAAGCAAAATGGGAAGTGGGTGGCCAAAAGAGTCAAACGGAACCGAAGTTGGCAGGAACACTTTTCCTTGGTGCGCCTCTGCCTCACGAAAACGAGTTGCTCGTTTTGGGTGAGCTAAACAGCGACTTGTACTTGTTCGCGTTAACACCCGAGACTGGAAAGTTGATTTGGCGACAACCGATCACGACGAACTATAGCACGATTTCAAGCGACTTGATGCGCAGAAGTACAGGTGCAATGCCTGCTGCGGATGGGGCAATCATTATCTGTCCTACGATTTCTGGATACTTGGTCGCATACGATAAAGCGAATCGCTCTATGCTTTGGGCATTCAAGTATCCGATCAAGCCTACTCTTGTGAATGCCAATCAATTTAGCCCGTTCGGACAAATGGACTTGGTGGATTTTTCTCCCTTGACGCCGCGTTCAGCAGACACCTCGGTCGTTATCAGCAATGGCGTCGTGCTTTTTGCCCCATCCGACGGCGACGAAGCCTACGGAATCAAGATCGACGACGGGACGGTCCTTTGGCGACTTGACAATTCCAAGGTCGACCAAATTCGATACGTTGCGGGTGCTTGGAAGGACATCGCGATAATCGTTTCTCAAACGGCAATCGCGGCAGTCGATCTTAAAACCGGTGTCAGCCAATGGCCTCGCATTGAACTTCCAAACGGACAGCAAGTGATCGGACGTGGCGTCCGAAAGGAGGGCACTTATTTCCTACCGACTTCAGGTCAAACAATTTTGCAGATCGATCTCGCGAGTGGCAAGGTTGCGGAATCCGTTCGAGTTGAACAGCCACTAGGAAACATGATTTCGGTTGGTGATCGGCTGATTTGTGCGACCCCTTTCGAATTGGACTGCTATTCGGTTCGCGAGGCGTTTCAAACGCAGCTCAAAGAAGAATTGCAACGAAACTCGGTGTCTCCAATCGGTCTCGCTCAACAAGGCGAACTGGCACTAGCCCAAGGTGACTTCGACGGTGCTTTGAATTTTCTCGATCGGGCGCGCAAAATCGATCCGAACAACGCTGAGGTAATTCTCCTGATCAACAAAGCGGGCATCGCGGCATTGACCGCTGACTTTGACAGGTTCGTAGATCGAGTCGATCCGTTTGAAAATCTGGCGATTGACCGCGATAGAGTTCCCTTCCTGCATCTCTTGGTCAATGGATTTCAGAAACAAGGACGACACAAAGATACATTGTCGACTCTGATAAAACTTTCCAACCTTCGCACAACGCAACGGCAGGAGCAGATGTCGGGAATCGCAACCATGTTCCTCACCCCGAATTGGTCGATTCAGGAAGATCGTTGGATTGCGACTCAGGTTCGCAATTCGATGGGGAAAATGACTCAAAAGGAGTTGGAAGAAACAAAACCGCTAATCGCTGCTGAACTAAAATTGCTTGAAAAACTTCCGTCCCATATTCGACGAGTCAAACTTGGGCACTTTGAGTCCATTCGCGAAACCGAACCGTTCAGACTGGAATCAGCAAAAACGCTTGTATTGCAAAAAGACTATTTGCAAGCGGAACGGTTGCTTACATCTGATGGGTTTCTTGACATGGCAGATCCGAAATCCATGGATGCAATTCGGCGTAAAGAAATTCTGGCCAGTATATATGTTCGAACGAATCGCGTTAATGTCGCTGCACGCTATCTGGACAATGACTTGGATCGTTTGAACACGATTATTCGGGAGATCGCAGGAGGTTTCACCCAACCTGCACCTACCTCACCGGTTTCAGGTCTTGACCGGAGCACACCCTCCAAGCCAATCGGCGAATGGCCAACCGGAAAGGTTCAGGTCACGACCAGTCAAATCGATGTTCCTCCCTTATACAAGACGACTCAACGGGACTCGAGCATGGCATGCAGATGGAAAACGCGAATAGGAGACTCATTGACCGGGTGGGAGATTTCTTCAGGGACATCCAATTTGGTTTTTTCAAATGGTGCCAGAGGCGAAGAATTTCAGATTTATGCAGACATTGGAAATCAGGAAAAATCGACAATCCCGATTGTGTACTCAGTCGACAGTATTGTCGTATTGGAAATCAATCGCCAGTTAATAGTGGTCGATACTCTTAAAGGCTTCACGCGAGATCAAGAAGGCGTGCTCTGGCGAGAACAATTTGAGATCGAAAATGTCGAGAGGGAACGAGAAAAGAACAAATCACCACTGGACCTAAATATCTGGGGATTGCCGACCATCAAGGGCGCATTTCGGGTAGCCTCCGTAACGCGAAACGGCATCATCATCCTTTTGAACGATGAGTTGTCATGCTTGGATCTAACTACGGGAGCAAAAGTTTGGACACGAACTGGATTTAAGGGCTGCACGTTTGCATCGCATCAAGGAAAGTTGCTCGTGCACCATCCAAAGAACCGTTTAATCCTCCATCTCAACGTGCAGGATGGAGCAACATTAAGTGAAGTTCTATTGGCTGACGACGGTTGGTCCGCTATTGCCTCGATCGGGCGCTACTGGTTGATGGCGATGGATGCACAGAAACAGTATGGGCTACGACTGGTGGACTCAGTTGACGGTAAAATTGTGTTCGACAAAGAGTTCTCAGTCGGCACCAAGATTGCGATCGACGGTGAAACGGGAATAATAATATTGCAAACGTCCGGAGAACTAACCTACTGGAACTTAGAAGACGAGAAGGAATTCGTTCGACAAGATGAGCACGATCTGAAGTTCAACCAAGTATCTGTGCAGCGATTTGGCGATACGATGCTCGTGATGCAGTATAGCTCGGCCAATAAGCTGGACAAGTTCAATGTAGGACCAGATGTAAGCGATCCGACCTTCACTCCAATTGCCGGTCGGCTCCTAGCGCTCTCTGCAAAGGACGTAAGCAATGTTTGGGACCAGAGTTCTGCTGTACGACAATTTCACTTTCCTATTGCGCAGAACAGAAACTCGCCAGTAGCGGTTTTTCTTCGCATACTGAAAATTCCAAAGGTGGTAGACAAAGCAGTTGACTTCATGTCCATCGCCATGATCGACATTCGAAACGGACACGTGCTTTATAGTCGTGATGACCTGCCTGTCATTCGTGGTCTGGCATTCTCGCAAGAGATACTTGCAGACCAGAATACAATCGTGGTCGATTACTTAGGCACTCGAGTGGAATTGAATTGGACCAAAGAAGCGACTCATGAAGAGCCAGTCTACGACTTTGGTTACTTGGAATTTTCAGAATTTAAGAAGCGTGTTGAGGCGAAAGCAATGGGGGCGAAATCGCCCGAATCAACACCCACTTCGAAACTTGAAGCGTCGCCCAATAAATGAGAATTAGCTCGCTACCACGCTACTATCGCAATCTCCGACGATGGCAGGAGATCATTGTCGTTCTGCGCCGATACGGTTTGGCGGATTGGCTCAGTAATCTACGTGTCGATTTCATAAGAGACTGGCTAAAAGATAACCAGGGAGTTCCGTTAGCCAGTTACTCACGAGAAGCCCGAGTTCGGATGGCTCTCACGGAACTTGGCCCTACTTTTATTAAGTTGGGCCAGGTTCTGTCGTTGCGTCCTGATTTGGTTGGCTCCGAACAAGCGGCCGAATTGCAACAATTGCAGTCGCAAGTTCCAGCAGACCCATTCGAACAAATTAAAGCAGTGGTCGAAACTGAGCTGAAACTGCCAATCAACGAAGCGTTTTCTGAATTTTCAGAGCTTTCAATGGCCTCTGCATCGATCGGGCAGGTCCATGCGGCCAAGTTGATCGACGGCACCCCGGTCGTTGTCAAAGTTCAGCATGTTAACATTCAAGCAAAAGTTAACGAAGATTTGGAAGTCCTTCGCGGATTGGCGATGCTTGCCGAACGTATTCCTGAGTTTGCGGTTTGGCAGCCTCGAGGCATTGTCGAACAATTGTCGCGTTCCATAAAGCGTGAACTGAGTTTTTCTCGTGAGCTGTCCAATTTGCTCATGTTTCAAGCCTCGCTGAAAAATTTTGAGGGTATTGTTGTCCCTCGCGCTTATGCGAAACTATCGTCGGCACGCGTTTTGACGATGGAACGAGTCGAGGGACAATCGATACATTGCCTTAGCTCTCCCGATGCCTTGCCCGATGTAGATCGAATTGCAATTGCAAGACGAGTTTCGTCGCTCTACGTCCAATCGATTTTCCTCAAAGGGCATTATCATGCAGATCCTCATCCCGGAAACATCTTAATTCAAGAGGACGGAACCATCGCCCTGCTAGATTTCGGTATGGTTGGCCGAATCGACGATTCACTTCGAGGAACCATTGAGCAGATGCTGTGGGCTGTTATGCAACAGGATTCAGCGTTGCTCACCTCATTGATCAAACGCGCTGGAAAAATACCCGCGTCGATTGATGACGCACAACTCTCTAACGATGTCGCCGACCTGATTGCGACCTATGGAACGCAACCGCTGGATTCATTAGACCTCAGTGGGGCTCTCAATGATGCGACCGATATTTTGCATAGACATCGAATAACACTGCCAAGTCAAATGGGTATTCTCATTAAAACTCTAGTCACTTTGGAGGGAACACTTCGATTAACGTGCTCCAGCTTCAGCATTATCGAAGCGATTCAACCCATGATGGGTAAACTGCGTTGGAACCGATTTTCTCCTCGCCGACAAGCTAGACGGCTTCGCCGCATGTATGTTGAGATAGAGGGTTTGGTCGGCCGACTGCCTACTCAGATTAGCTCGCTCGTAGAACTTGTCCAAGAGGGAAAACTCGATGTCCACCTTTCTCACAGGGGACTCAGCCCATCCATTAATCGAATGGTTCTTGGGCTTTTGACCAGCTCGCTTTTATTGGGCTCGTCCATTTTGATGGCCGCGAAAGTTCCTCCCTTGTTGTTCATGCGTGGCGGACCGCTTGGTTTACAGGACTTGTCGCTCATGGGTTTGGTCGGCTTTGTTATTAGTACACTAGTAGCATTTCGCATTCTGCTGGCGATCAATAGATCTGGACATCTAGACCCCACCGCAGATGATCATGATTCCAGTTTATAAAGCATCAGGTGTCTGGGTTAAATTCTAGTCGGCCGTCCAACTTTGCACTTATAATAGGTGCAGTGCGAATGCGATCGATTTGCACCCTAAAGGTCGACTCGATCAATTCGACGGCTGGCTCTTGTAGACCGAACGAATATGCGAGCCTCCCGTTGGCAAAGGCTCGGTAACGCTGGAGAATTCACCAATCTTGGACAGAACTTCCCATGCTGAAAGCAAGTCCGTGCCAGTTAAGTCGTAATTGTCCGGGAGCGACGCATCTAGCAACGAATCTTCAATGCTCTCCATTCCCTCAATTAATGCGTACCTAACCCATGGACGTGCAAATTCGAAGATTCTACCCAAGTCGACGTAAGAGGCGCTCGACTGCTTGGCCGATGGAACAATTACCCCTTCACCAATCGAGAGTCTCTTTACTCCAGCCAGGGCTGCTGACTGTTTATCGGAATAAGACTTGATCATGTAGTCGCCAGCAAACAAAACTTGCGGCATCATTTCCTTAGGGAAAGGGCAGTCATCCGGGATTGAGTATCCATACTTCTCGCCAAGTTTTGATTCCGACTTGATTGGGCGAGGCACTTTATAGTCCGCAGGAATGGATTCGGGTTCTTGCTCTCGAAGCGACTTCACTATTTCGTCGCATATTATAAATAGATCCTCAAAGGCGTCTAGAACCATCGATTTATTCTTGATGCCACTAACAATAGCAAGTTCGGGTAGCGGCAACGGATCAACCGACGGCGGCATGTCTTTAAACCATTGCCTCGCAGCTAAATTTCCACTGCTAAGAACGATTGCGTGCTCACCCGTCATGGCTGGCAGAAATTTCTTCTCCCAAGTATCAGCCGTTCGTACCAAATATGGCCAGAACGTATCGGCTGCTTCCTTGATCGTGTCAATGTATTCACTCAATTCGGCACTATCCCAATTCATCCCTGGCCAAATGGAATTCGTAACAGGCTCCATTTCGTTTATGACTTGACTCCAATCCAGTTCGCAGGCTTCATCAAATCGGGTTTTCAGCTTCTGCACTATTTTTCGACTGAGCTGGAAATACTCTGGCCGGTCCTGAAGTCTGCCCGCAACGAACATCATGGGATCTCCCCCCATGTGCTCAAGAGAAATCAGAGGCGAACTTGCATCTGAAACAACATCCATGGTGCGTGCGTACTCGTGTCGTTCCCAACCGTCCGCAGTCAAATAAGATAGAGAAGTTGTTCCCTTGAACTCAGGAACCAGTTTCGCAATAGATTCATCGAGCCAATTACAATCAGAAACAAGGTCCGTAACCAAGTCCCGCATTTCACTATCTCCATTTAGCAATGGAAGAAGTTGAGCAATGTTTGCCGACACGTTTCGGGAGAAGAAATTGTTTAAAGTAGCTTCGAAAGTGGCCTTTGCCATAGCATCCGAAGAGTAGCTGACTGATGTCAGTGGTCGCGACAACGCTGCTCGAACCGATTGCATTTCCGGATGTTCGAGAATTGATTTTCCCTTGCCCAATTCCAGAAGTGCTTTGCCGGATGGACTCAAGCCCAGTATAAAGCATCCATCTAACATGCCGATCGTAACGGTGATGCTTTTCTTTTCGACGACTTCTCGCACATTGTCTTTGGCTTCTTCGTCGAACGCATCGTTAGTCGGAATGGAATCCCATGGTATTTGAGTGCCATCCAATCGCAACTGAAGTCGATTGCCGCGGGCGTCGTCAATGCGATCCAAGTGCTTGAGGATCAACGCGCCCTCCGAACTCGACGCAACACCAAACTGCAATAGGGCTTCAAGCTGGTCGAGTTTTCCCAGCGCCAAATCCTCCTCTTTACAACGGGCTCCAATGACCAATGTTGGTATGGTCAAGGTGTCGGCTATTTCGAATGCCTTCGTTACAATCGCTCCTGCTTTCTCTTCGACGGAACCATCGGAGGAAAGCGATAGAGAACGGAATTCAGCG
>JAYVBW010000609.1:0-14905 GCA_043750255.1 Pirellula sp. | reverse complement strand
ATTGCGTCGGTAGGTAGTGGTTCAGACGCTCCAAGCGCATAGGCCACGCCGCGCATGTTGCGCAATTCCTTGACCGTTTCGCCAGCGTCGAGTCGACGGCACATCTCGACGATCGAATTTTCGCCCATGCCGAATGCAACCAGATCCGCTTTGCTATCCAGCAAGATACTGCGTCGGACTTTATCGCTCCAGAAATCGTAGTGCGCTAAACGTCGGAGCGATGCCTCCACGCCGCCTGCAATGACAGGTACACCTTTGTACGCTTCGCGGGCTCTTTGGCAATATGCGAGTGTTGCCCGATCGGGCCTAAGTCCGATCTTGCCACCGGGGGAATAAGCGTCGTCGTTGCGGACTTTTTTGTTCGCCGTGTAGTGGTTGATCATGCTGTCCATATTGCCAGCGCTAATCCCAAAAAACAGTCGCGGTCGCCCGAATCGCTTCCATGGTTCGCAGGTTTGCCAGTCCGGTTGACTGACGATTCCAACGCGGTAACCGGCCGCCTCGAGGACCCTACCAAGGATCGACATGGCAAAACTTGGATGATCGATGTAGGCATCACCAGTTACAAAAACCACATCCAATTCGTTCCAACCCCTTGCTTTTGCCTCCTCCATGGACATCGGTAGTGGAGCCCTGGCTAGTGGTCCATGGGGCTGCCGTTCGCCGAGCCCCTGCGGCTGCCGTTCGCCGAGATTGTCTAAGTATCGGCTGACAACGCTCCCGTTTTTTCCGGTGCTGCTTCCGCAGGTGCCATTAGCCGCCGTTAGCAATTCTTCGCCTGTATCTACAATGGGTAACGAAATGGACATGTTGTTTGGCCGAAAGCAAAAACCGTTGATTTATTAAGTTCGCTGATGCCATTGTAGGCAAGAATTTCGTTTGGTCAGGCGTTTTTCTTTGTTATTGATGATGTTTCCGACCGCTTGTATACTCGTCGGCTCTCTTAAACAGGCGCTTGGCATTTATTAATGAAGCTTGCAGCCGACGATTTGAAATCTCGCGATTCCAGATCGATTTCCCACACGGTCCTTTCTAAACTTTTGGCGGAGAATACTAGCGGTGACAATTCGAATCGCAATTAACGGGTTTGGTCGTATCGGACGATTGACGTTCCGCAACTTAATGAGCCGTTCGAGCGAGTTCGAAGTTGTAGCCGTGAATGACTTGACCGATAACGCTATGCTGGCAACTTTGCTCAAATACGATAGCGTCCACGGTCGTTACGATGGAACAGTCAGCTACGACGACAAGCATCTTATCGTGAACGGTAAAAAGATTCTGGCTTTGGCGGAAAAGGATCCATCGAAGATGCCATGGGCCGAACTCAAAGTCGACATCGTCGTCGAAAGCACTGGATTCTTCACGGCACGAGCCAAGGATGGCAAGCCGGGTTACGACTCGCACTTGGCCGCTGGTTGTAAAAAAGTGGTTCTCAGTGCGCCCGCCAAAGACGGTGCGGACCTGACTTGCGTACTCGGCGTCAACGACGACAAGCTCACCGCCGATCTCAAGTGCATTTCGAACGCATCTTGCACAACGAATTGTTTGGCCCCGGTTGCCATGGTTCTCAATGATACTTTTGGTATCGAATCTGGCTTGATGACCACGGTGCATGCGTACACCAACGACCAAAAGGTTCAGGATATGCCTCACGCCGATCCGTACCGAGCTCGCGCTGCCGCTTTGAACATTATCCCAACGACGACGGGTGCTGCATCTGCGGTGGGTTTGGTTATTCCCCAGCTCAAGGGTAAATTGACTGGTATCGCTTTGCGAGTTCCTGTTGCAACGGGCTCCGTAGTCGACTTGACAGTAAACCTCAAAAAGGAAACAACCGTTGCTGAGATCAACGCGGCGATGAAGCTCGCTGCTGATGGGCCGCTCAAAGGAATCCTTTGCTACACGGAAGACCCAATCGTTTCCAGCGATATCATCGACGACCCGCACAGCAGCATTTTTGCTGCCGACTTTACCCAAGTCCTAGGGGACAAGGGTAAGTTGGTGAAGGTGGTTTCGTGGTACGACAACGAATGGGGTTACAGTTGCCGAACAGCCGACCTGTGCGCACGATTGGCCAAGTTCTTGTAGGTAACATGCTGAGTTTGCACGCGTAGGCGAGGTGTCCATGTAATCTGCAATTCATCCGTTCCTTTTTGGAACAGGAGCCAATAGAGGGAATAGATCGCCTGCAAATTTTAGAACAGCTGGCAGAATCATCGTCCAGAGCAATGCCATGCCATGTACAATGTGACGAGGCCTCTCCAAAGTTCTTCGCCTAACTTGGTAAGTTCTTGCGAGAATTCTGTTCATTTGACATTGAGTCGCACAGGGCAAAGGTCTGCCCGACGCCTTGTTTCCTGACCAGCACCCTCAACTTGAATGCAAGATCCGCGGAACCAAGACGATGTAGAAGATCGAGTAACACACTCAGACCCAGTCTCAGTGTGGATGGTTGGGCTGCGCGCAGCTGACGAGGTGGCGGCCAGAAAAATCTGGGAGCACTTTAGCAGCCGCCTCGTTGCCATTGCCCGTACCAGCATTCGAACAAGTACGATGAAGAGGATGCTGTTCAAAGCATGTTCCGCAGCGTCTGTAGCGGGATGGCCGACGGACGTTTTCCCGATTTACATGATCGCGAAAGTTTGTGGGGATTGATGCTGGTCATTACGTCACAAAAGATCTCCAATCGACATCGCTTTGATCAGCGGCAGAAACGTGATATCCGCCAAACGCTCACCGATTCGGTCTTTTTCGATTCGGAATTTAGTGAGACACCACTTGTTTCGCGGGAACCAACTCCGGAGTTCGCGACCGAGTTCAATGAGATTTGCGAACGACTGTTTGCATCTCTCATTGACCCCGGACTTCGGGAGTTAGCCGCTTTCAAACTGGAAGGATACACGGACAGTGAGATCGCCCAGAAATTAAACTGCTCACGTCGCACCGTTCAGCGTCGGATGACAATGATTCGCCGCCAGTGGCGTAGTTTGGAGCTCGACCATGTCTGATTCGCAGCGCTACGACGATTTGTCTAATGATCAGTTGCGAACAATTGATTCGACTTGTATGGAATTTGAACGTGCATTGCGACAAGCAGAGTCGGTGACCATCGAATCATTGCTGCCATCCGTGCCAATGCAAATTCGCCTAACGCTGTTTCGCGAACTCCTCTCCGTAGAACTGGAGGCTCGACTCAATCGAGACGAACAGCCGAACGTGGCTGAATACCAAAACCGCTTTCCGAACTACACTGCCGAGATCCTGCGTGCCTTCGCAGAGACTGAAAAGCTGGTGGCTTCGTCGCATGCGAGCGTTCAGCGTCTCAAGGCCGGGCAATCGATATCGGTTGATCGATCGCCGGTTGAGGCAGACAAACGAGCGGACGACGGACGTTCATCGGAACAAAAGCCGTCCTCTGCTTCTCACGAGATTGTACAGGCACTGCCGCGGCATATTGGCAGATATCGCCTTGAACAGATCGTCGGCCAAGGTGCGTTCGGGGTCGTCTACCGCGCGGTTGATGAACAACTGGATCGAGTCGTTGCGGTGAAGACTCCGCAAGACTCAACGACTGTTGACGTGATTAAAACGAAGGCATATCTGACTGAGGCTCAGGCCGTTGCGGGCCTGGATCATTCGCACATCATACCTGTCTATGACTTTGGCAGCACGGACAGTGTCGCCTGCTATATCGTTTCCAAATTCATTGATGGCATCAGTTTGTCGGCGCGACTCAAGCGAGGCTGTCTCAGTTATATTGATGCTGCAACGCTGGCAGCTACGACCGCTGACGCACTTCACGCAGCTCATCGAAAGGGTTTGATTCACCGCGATGTGAAACCCAGCAATATTCTGATAGACGGTGATGGGAAGGCGTGGCTGACCGATTTTGGTTTGGCATTACGAGACGACAACATCGTCAATGGTCCGAAGTACGTCGGCACACCCGCCTACATGAGTCCCGAACAGGCTCGCGGCGAAGAGCACCGCATCGATGGTCGCAGCGATGTCTTTAGTCTGGGTGCTGTGTTGTATGAAATATTGACCGGTCGGCCACCTTTTCGAGCATCGAATCAGGCCGATCTGCTGCACCGAATAGCCACCACCACGCCGCGCCCGCCACGACAGTATGACGAACAGATTCCCAGGGAACTAGAACGCATCTGTTTGAAGGCTCTGTCGCCGCGTGCGATCGATCGATATGCCACTGCGCATGACATGGCGGAGAATCTACGAGAATTTTTAAAAGAGTTTTCCTCACAGCGGAATTCATTACTAGGCGAGCGACTGGCATCGTCATCCGGCTTTACTGGATCGACCGATTCGCACCCAGCCATCCCAGGTCCTGATCGCGGATTTCTTATCGACACAGATCCTGGTTTACGATCCACCACCAGTCTGATCAAAGTCGTACCCCGAGGACTTTGTTCTTTCGATGGGCATGATGCCGACTTTTTCTTGGACCTTCTGCCTGGGCCTCGAGACCGTCAAGGATTGCCTGACAGCATTCGATTTTGGAAACAGCGCATCGAAGAAACCGATACTGATTCGACGTTTTTCGTAGGCCTAATTTATGGCCCGTCAGGATGTGGAAAAACATCCTTGATGAAGGCCGGCTTGATTCCTCGTTTGTCCCCACAAGTCACCGTGATCTATGTCGAGGCAACAGGCACAGAAACAGAGAATCTGCTGCTCCGCCGACTGCGTAAGGAATACCCGGAGTTGCCGACGGAGTTGGGTCTTACCGAGACACTGATCGCCGTGAGGCGTGAGAGTGTCGATTCTGCCGGGCCAAAGCTACTCATTATACTTGATCAGTTTGAACAATGGCTCCATACGTACCATGACGCTCACAATTCAGAATTGGTCAAGGCACTTCGGCAATGCGACGGGGCTCATTTGCAGTGCATTGTGATGGTGCGAGATGATTTCTGGCTGGCCGTCAGTCGTTTTCTACAGGATCTGGAGATCGATGCGGTTCCAGGTCGAAATGTTGCATTGGTGGACCTGTTCAGCGTCGACCATGCAATGTCCGTGCTGATCGCTTTCGGTCAAGCTTTTGGGAAACTTCCAGAGCACCTCAGGCAGGTCTCAAAGGACCAGAGAGAATTTCTGAACGAGGCAGTTCAGGGGCTCGCTCAAGATGGCAAAGTCGTCCCGGTCCGTCTTTCGCTGTTCGCGGAAATGATGAAGGACAAGCCGTGGACACCTTCGACTTTGAAGCAAACGGGTGGGGCGTCTGGCGTCGGCGTGGCGTTTCTCGAGGATGCCTTCAGTTCTTCCGGAGCCTTCCCCAAGCATCGCCTGCATCAGTTGGCAGCCCGGCGAGTTCTGGAATCGTTGTTGCCCGATTCAGGCAGCGATATCAAGGGGAACAGGAAATCTAGTGACGAATTGCGTGCGGCATCCGGATACGTCGATCGCGTTCGTGATTTCGAAGAGCTGCTGCGAATTCTAGACAGCGAACTGCGTTGCAATGGGCGAGTTCCGTGCGGTACAACAATCTTACCGATCGAATGCGCACTGCGGTGGATACCGTAGCTAATTCCAACGGGGCAGTCGTGCCGCTGGCCATCGAGATCCTGAATGAGTTTCCGATAGATCTGACTCGCTCTCACATTGAGACACGGTTTCCGGAAAGCAATGAGAGCCAGAAACTCGCGCTCGCCTTCGCTCTAGCGCGATACGGAAAAGTCGACATCGATTTTCTTGTCAATGCAATTGACACAGCCTCCGCTGCCGAAGTCGATAATCTGGCAGCAGCACTTGGGCATTCACAGAAGGATGCAATCAATGCCCTGCGGAAAGTCGCCGAAGCCTGCGACGCTGACAGGAACTGGAATCGCAAGCAACGGCTGGCAATTGTGGCCCTCCAAATGGGCGACCCGTCGATCGCGAGTGATATGTGTCAACTGCGGCCGGATCGACTTCAACGGCTGGATTTCATTCTGGCGTGGCCAGCGTGGCATGGAGATCTTGGACGACTAGCACGATTCGCCGATGGATGGAGTGATCCTGCGCTGCGATCCTTTTCAGCGTCGGTATGGCTTTCTTTCGGGACGTGCTGAGCAACCGGAATTCCTGACTACTCCGCTTCAGAGGGTCACATTAACTCATCGCATCCTCGTAAGCGATCGGGAAGTTTCTGTACGTCAATTCCAACAAATGATGGACGACGAAGACTACCATGACCAGAAGAAGGCGCTGCACTGGCATGGAATTGATCCTATTAGCAGCCCAACGCCCGATCATCCTGCACAATTCGTCAACTGGAATGACGCCGTACGCTTTTGCAATTGGCTTAGCCAGACCGAAGGCCTTGTTGCCGCGTATGAAAATACCGGCAGGGTTTGGACAATTCCGGTTGAAGGCACAACGCCAGGAGATTTTGAGGAATGGCGATTAGTGGATCAAACCAACGGATATCGGCTTCCCACCGATGCCGAATGGGAGTACCTCTGTCGAGCCGGATGTGATACGCAGGATCCATTTGGAGATGCAGTCAACACACGGTTTCTGCATGCGTTCGCCAGCTCACGAACTCGCCTTGTGACACTCGATGCTCTAGCGTTCAATTCCGAAAAATGCGCCACGCAGCCTCCCAACGCCTGGGGCCTGTTTGACCTGCACGGCAATGTGGTTGAGTGGTGCCAAGACTGGGCTGAAGGCTTCCACGGAGATCACACGCCCGACGTGGATGCAGTCACTGATCCAACTGGCCCTGTGGAGCAAGATCCGCTTCTGTTCAAGCAGATTCGTGATGGAATCTTCTACCGCACCTTCACTGCCCTGACCGTCGGCTCCCGACTCCGCGGCTTTCGCGTCGTGCGCACGGTTGAGTAGGTCCAGTCTGCTGGACCTGCGGGAAAGGACAGCATTTGGTGGGTCCTTTCTGCCGGAAAGGACTGCGTTTGGTGGGTCCTTTCTGCCGGAAAGGACTGCGTTTGGTGGGTCCTTTCTGCCGGAAAGGACTTTCGCCGCAAGGCAAACCCTGTCCCATTTGAAACACCCATCCTCAGCCGATTTTGGCCGACAGCGTGCACTTTTGGTCGCGATAAGTCGCGAAGTCGCGCCCGGCAGACAGGACCTCCGGGCCGCATATCAGTAGTCACGTCACTGGCGATATCGACGTTCATGAAATCGCCTGGGGCCGTGGGGCGGATGATCAGCCTGTCGGATCTCAGCCGACGCAGACTGGAAGCCTGCCTCACGACGAGCTTTGGGTTGTCAATACGCTTTTCTCGTGCCTCTGCACGTTGCAGCCGGATTATAGTTTTGTCCCTCGCTGGCGCCCTCCGTTTATTTCCGAAATCAAACGTCAGGATCGATGCCATTTGAACGGCATGGCCATGGTCGATGGCCGCCCGAAATATGTGACGGCCTTCGGCGAGACGGATACGGCGGAAGGTTGGCGGCCTGTCCCAGATCCGCGAGACGGCGATGTTTGGCGGAGTGCCGATTGCCGAAGGGAACAAGGAACGGCAATGCGGCGTATCAGTCATTGACACGCGCACCGGGCAGGTCGTTGGCCTGCTCAATTTCGAATCCACTGTCCAGGAAGTGTTTGACGTTCAGTTGCTTCCCGGCGTTCGCTTTCCAGCCATCGTCGGGTTCGACAAAGACACGATCAGGCGTGCGTGTGTCATCGCGCCCGAACGAAAAATCGTGTAAGTCTAGTCCTTTCTACTGGAAAGGACCTCCGCCGCAAGGCCAACCCGCGTGACATGCAACTGGGCAACTGGGGCCTGATTGACCTGCACGACAATGTGGTTGAGTGGTGTCACGAATGGGCTGTATCTAGCGGATATCCAGTCGAATTTCCACTTTAGCGGGATTCGATGCGGACGCTCGAAACCAAGTTGATGATAGAAGCCCGCTTTTTTGGGCACTTGAGTCGATTTGACATTTTTGCGGAACTTTCTGGCGTAGCGTTCTCGCAAACGCTGGTTAGTAATTAGAGACCTCTTGCTGAACTGCCGAACCTTACTGAAAAGTACTCCTATGTCCCTGAAATCCTGGCTCAAATTAATCAAATCAATCAAACAATCTCGCGCGGCAGCATCGGATCGAAAGCGACTCCGGGGTACATTCAGCAGGAAACTTCTTGCAGAGACGCTGGAAACGCGGGCCATGATGACTGCAAATCTGTTGATTGACGGCGGATTCGAATTGGGGCAGCAAAGCCCCGGTACTGCTACCGGCGCAATCCCTGGTTACATCTGGGGTGCCTGGACTTCCTCCGATTCAACAACGGCGCTTATTGGGATGCCGTATGCAGGGATGGCACCCTACGAGGGCGTCGAGGCTATGGTCCTCGGCAATTCTTTCGGCCCCGGCGCTGTTAATCAATCCTTCGCAACGACCATCGGCGTCGAGTACGAGGTGTCGCTGGCGATCAAGGGCTGGCTCGATGGATCTGGCGATGTTACGGCTACGCTGACGAATGGGGCGAATACTGACCTCGTAGCAAACTTCCACAATCCGGGCGGGGCATGGGTCAGCAATACATTTTCTTTCATCGCGACTGGCACGACGACCAATATAAAACTTCAGAACGTCTCCGGCGCATCGACGATCGATGACGTCTCCGTTGTATCGAACGTTGCCGCTGTCGTTTCCATCGGCAATGCCAGTGTCACGGAAGGCAACATCGACACGACGGTGCTCAGCTTCCCGGTGACTCTCAGCAACCCGGTGGATGTGGCTGTTTCCGTTGACTATGCCACTCAGAACGGCACGGCCACCGCAGGCAGCGACTATGTGGCGCAGAGCGGCACGTTGATCATTCCGGCTGGCATTATGACGGGGACGATCAACATCACGGTCAACGGCGATACGACCATTGAGCTCAACGAGACGCTGAGCGTAGTGCTGAGCAATGTTCAGGCTTCTGGTCGAAATGTCACGATTGGCGTCAATGCAGTGACTCCGGGTATTGTTCAACTTGATGCAAGCACATTGGGGCTGGCAAGTGGAACGGTGGTAACGAGCTGGGGCGGTCAGACAGCGGGGGGTACTCCGACGATACTGGCCGGTCAAACGCCGAACGGCGGAGCGGCAGTGCAATTCAACGCCGGTGGCGACCGACTTGGTGACAACGTATTTGTACCAGCATCGGCAGCCGGTGACTTCATCTATGTCGCCGTGGTGAAGGCCAATAACATCGGTGCCTACCACAATCTGGTGGACGATGATGTTCAGAATCGACCGATGTTGTGGATCGATCCTTTGTTCCGATATGAGATGAATTTCGGTGGAGGCGGAGGAGCCAGAAACGTCGGCACAGGCCCTGGCGGCTGGGATATCGTGATCATGGATTCTCGATTGAATCAACTTTATGTCAACAGCGCGACACCAAATGCAACGGGCGGCGGAGCTGTTGCCTTCACTGCGGGAGAGACTTTTGACTTCTTCCATCGTGACGGCGGCCAGACGTTCCAGGGCCTGGTGGCGGAAGCTCGAATCTACAACAACCGAGCGGCATTCGGCGGCAACTTCGCAGCTCTGTACATAGAACTGCAGACCAAATGGTTCGGCAGCGGATTGGGTACCTCGGTCGGTGTCGACACGATTGTCAATGACGACTTCAACACGCCGCCAACTGCCAACGCCGGCGGGCCATACACGGTCGCGGAGGGAAGCAGTGTGGTCCTGAACGCTTCGGGCAGTTACGATGCGGAGCAAACTACGGCGTCGCTGAATTTCCAATGGGACTTGGACGGTGACGGCATCTTCGGCGAAACCGGTGCAGGAGCTGGTCGTGGTAATGAAGTTGGTATTGCTCCGACATTTTCAGCCGCCGGTTTGGATGATTCTGTGATCACGGTTGCTCTGCGAGTGACCGACGACCACGGTGTGACAGATGTAAGGACAACCCAGATCACCGTCACGAACGTGACTCCGTCCAACCTCGTGCTCAACAGTGGCAACATCAACGAGAACGATACGTTTACGCTCAACGGCAGCTTTAACGATCCGGGTTCGCTCGACGTTCATACCGTGACCATCAACTGGGGCGAAGGTTTAACTGAAACCCACGTACTGCCAGTGGGAGCACGCTCTTTCAGCTTCGGTCACCAGTATCTGGACGACAATCCAACAGGTTCGGCATCGGACACGTACAATGTGAGAGTGACCGTTGATGACGACGATGCAGGTTGTCTGAACTCTTACTCAGCTGTTGTCCTTGCAGATTCTCCGGTCGGATTCTGGGAATTGAATGAGGCGGTGGGAGCAAACTCGTTCGTTGACAGCAGCGGACATGGCAACACGGGCAACAGCTCTGGAAGTCGCTCTCCAATTTCCGGAGTGGCCGGCCGGGTTTGTACAGCAGCGTCCTTCGACGGAGCCAACAACAACACGACGAGTGATGTGATTCAGGTGTCCGCCAATGCGTCAATCAACATGGTGAACAACTTCAGTGTCGAGGCGTGGTTGAAGTGGGACGGTAGCAATGGTTACCGGATTGCCGTTGCCAAGCCGCGGCAGGACAATGGAAATCCCGGCACCGGTTGGGCTCTCGGCCTTGCCGACGGGGTACCAGTCTTTGCGACGATCACAACGTTGAACTTGAACAACGTCATCGGTCCCAACCTCAGTGCGGGTGTGTTTCACCATCTCGTAGGCACGTTCAGCTCCACAACGATTAGCCTTTATGTCGATGGAACCCTCGTGTCATCCGCCTCAACAGGTGGTGCAAACATCTTTGAGGTCGGTGCTCCAGACGCACTAAATATCGGTCGCGAGTTTGCAACGGGAGCGAACCTCAGCGACCGCGGCTTCCCCGGTGTGATCGATGAGGTTGCTCTCTACAACACCCCGATCAACGCAGGCCGCGTGCTTGCTCACTACAATGCTGGTATGGCGTCCAGTGGCGGTGGATCAGTCGCACTGGCAGTCACAACCAGTGTCGTCGTCAACAACGTGGCTCCAACATTGAGTGGTCTTTCTGCCTCTGCAATTTTGGAAAACGGCACGACAACGCTGACTGGCACGATCGCTGATGTGGGCACTTTGGATACGTTTACCGTCGACATTGACTGGAACAACGACGGTGTCTACGAAGAAACTCATACTGGGCTTGCTGCTGGATCGTTCAGCTACACGCATCAGTACCTTGACGACAGCCCAACTGGCACGTCTGTCGACAACATGCCGATCGGCGTTCGAATCTCGGACGACGACCTCGGTTCAATCATTGGCGGTACGACGGTTCAAGTCACCAACGTCGCACCGTTGCTTGCTAATCTAACGAATAGCTCGCCTGACTGTGGTCATGCGTTTATGGGCGTAAACGCGGTCACGATTGTGGCCTCGTTTACTGATGTCGGCTTGCTCGACACGCATGAAGTGTCGATCAACTGGGGCGATGGAATTACCGCTGTAGGCGTAGTCGTTCAGGGGAGCGGTAGCGGTTCGGTGAGCGGCAGTCACATTTTCGTGACTGGCGGAATCTTCACGATCACGGTGACTCTCACCGACGATGATGGTGGCACATCGCAATTGACTTCATTTGCAACCATCGGTGGCGTCGGCCTGCATAATGGTCAGCTTCAGATTATCGGCACCGACGGCCGCGATGTTGTCCACGTCAGCCAGGGCGGCTCCGACGGTGGTTCGGACGGTGGGAGCGATCGAACATTGAAGGTTAGTGCAAACTTCAACTTGGGCAATGGAAACGGTGGTTCCGATGGTGGTTCGGATGGCGGTTCCGATGGCGGTTCCGATAGTGGCGCCGATCATTTCACATTTAACCTAAGCGACGTAACGAGCATTCTCATCATTGGATGTGGTGGTAATGATCACCTGCACGTCAGCAAGAAAGTCATGATTCCAGCCACCATCGACGGCGGGGCGGGTGATGACCAAATCTGGGGTGGTGGTGGCAACGACACCATTACCGACTTGCTCGGTAACAACACGATTAAGTCCGAAGCTGGAAATGACGTGGTCACGGTTGGCAACGGGAACAACAATATCGATGTCGGCAGCGGCAACAACCAAGTTTCAGCTGGCAATGGAAACAACAGCATCAAGGCCAACGGCGGCTCCGATGGCAGCCCGGATGGTAATAATGTGATCGTTGTGGGGAATGGCATCAACGTAATTGATACTGGCGATGGCAGCGATTTGATCACGACCGGAAACGGAAACAATGACATCAAGGCCGGTGCTGGCAACAATACTATCAACACGGGTAGCGGAAAGGACAAAATCCAGACCGAGGGTGGTAATGACACGATCAATGCTGGCGACGGCGATAACGAGGTCAATTCTGGCAAAGGAAACGATGTCATCAACACGGGCAGCGGTCGCGATCAGATCGATGCCGGTGATGGCAACGATATCGTCCGCGCTGGTGCAGGTAACGATTCGATTCAGGGCGGATCGGGTGACGACATCTTAATCGGTGGCGATGGCAATGACGTGATTAACGGGGACAAGGGTCGGGATATTCTCATCGGCGGCATCGGTGCGGATCGCCTCATCGGTGACCAAGATGAAGATATTCTCATTGCCGGGTATACTCTTTGGGACAATAATTCCATTGCGAATAACCTCGCGCTCAATTCCATCCTGAAAGAGTGGACCAGCGGCAATAGCTATGCGACTCGAGTTAGCAAAATCACGAATGGTGGAGGATTGAACGGACTCTATCGGCTAGTAGGGGATGACGGGGTGGATCAGACTGTATTCAACGACAACGATGTCGATACACTGACGGGCAGCCAGGGCATCGACTGGTTCTTCGCCAACCGTGAAAACAATGGCGGCGGAAATGCAGCGCTGGATATTGTGACGGATAGGTCTGGCAGCGAATCTTGGAATGACACGGATTACTGATCTGAAAGCAGAGAGTTGGTGAATTGCACATGGTCCATTTGAAAAGCAAGTCTGAGTAGAATGGACTCAAATGGGGTCTGATAAGGCTCAATACGACTACGACGAGAAGCTTCTTCCGGCCGCACGACAATGGAGTCTTGGTCGAATGCAAAAAGCGATTTCCGCCGAGGTTTCTCCTATCGTGATCGACCGTGGGAACGGACTGAATCCGGAGACTCGCGAGTTTGCCGTAACCGCCGTGGCACATTGCTACGATAAGCATCGCGTTCCCGGCTTTAATTCGGAATTGGATGCGCCATTGGCGTCATGATCTAACGATCGAGCAGATTCTCAATTGCTAGCGCGCATGACGCGGTGGCATTTGCAGGGCAGCGGCTCCCCTGACCAGTTGGAAGCACGAAGGTCGGCGAACTTCTCATACGCTAGCAAAACCCTAGCATTTTTTGTTGTTTTTAGACTTGACGGGGATACCTGGTTTGGGACACGTTGTTAGATAGTTCGACGACGGTGTACGTCTCACAGCGATGCACATCATAAGTTGAATCTTGGATCAAGATGATCCTTGAATACACAATCCAAAAAATGGCAAGGAGGCCACAGGCATGTCTCGAAATTTTCAGCAGCAATCCGTATCACTTCGCCAACTTTTTCCGAATGCACAAATCGTGGGTGCCGATGACATTCGGTGTGGTGCATGTCTTGCTAGCATTGATGAAACCGCCGCTGATTGCGTTTTCGCAATAGGTTTGGATGTCGAATCGGATGCCGCACGCGATACAGTCGACGCCATCAACTGTGGAGCAAAGGCAATTCTCACTGAGCAGTTCCTTCCTTCGAGTGTTCCTCAATGCATCGTTCCAGACGTGCGTGAGGCGTATGCGCAACTTTGCCAAGCCTTGGCTGGCAAGCCGAGTGAAAGGATGCTGACGATCGCTGTCGTAGGTACGCATGGAAAAACTACTGCGGCTTTAATGGTAGCTTCGATGCTAAAGAAAATTGGCAACCGAGTTGCTTACTACACGTCGCTGGGAGCCAGCAATGGAAAGGACGCTGGTCTGGTTGCACATTCCGATGCGGATGCCAACCAACTGGCACAATGGCTTGAGACCGCTGCGGACAATGAAACACCAGCCGCCGTGATCGAACTGACAGACGATATGCTCCGTTCGCACGCAGTCAGCGGTGTCGAGTTTGATGTCATTTTGTTCACGGGCCTTCGAAAATCGCAACGAATCGATTCCTTGCAGGCTCGCGGCATCGAAAATGCAATGCATCGTATCGTCGGTCAATTAAAGCAACATGGGATCGTGGTATTCAACGCCGATGATGCGAGACTGAACCGATGGATTGAACGTCATCAACCGCACTCGATCGGATACGGCCTCGATGCTTTTGCCGATGTTCGAGGTAGTCGC
The DNA here is from genome assembly GCA_043750255.1 of Pirellula sp. Classification (GTDB taxonomy): domain Bacteria; phylum Planctomycetota; class Planctomycetia; order Pirellulales; family Pirellulaceae; genus JBKCUI01. The sequence continues at coordinate 647 of JAYVBW010000609.1, read as the reverse complement.
TTGAGCAGTTTGCCGGGCGAACAATCGCTTATGGTATCGGCTGGTAATTGTGTCGCGCCCATCAGTAGCTTATTGCTCGGGGATCACAATGCTCGACACATGCTCGGGGCGACCGCCGTTGGTTTTGCTTTCGGCTTGGAGCTCTTTGATATCGTCCAAGGGATCGAGCGATTGAACAAAATCCCAGGTCGATTGCAGCGGGTTCCCAACTCCACAAGTTGTCCCGTCTACATCGATGGCGCTGATCAAGCGGATCGATTGGCTGTGGCTATGCACGCGCTTTCGAAGCATGGCAATCCAATCATTTGCGTAGCCGAGGTGCCAGAGGCCGCAACACCAGAACAGATGGCTGCGTACGGACGCGTTTTAGAGCGTTCGGCGACGCGTGTGATTCTGACGCAAAGCCGACAATCGACGCGAAGCGGTCAAAAAGCCATGTGGCAAGTACTCGATGGTTGCGAGTATCCCTCTGCGATTCAAATCGTGCCGAACCGAGAGACAGCGATCGAATTGGCGATTCGAAGTGCAGAACCGGGCGAGCAAATTCTGTTGGCAGGTTGGGGAGCCAATCGATGGACCAACGATCAGACCAAGGATTTGAAAAACGACATGGAATGCGCTGCCACCTTGCTCGCGAGCATGCCCAG
>JAYVBW010000608.1:0-1749 GCA_043750255.1 Pirellula sp. | reverse complement strand
CCGATTTTTTTCGCAAGGCAGATGACGGCAAAAAGACCGTTGCTGCTGAACAACGAGTTTTCCAAGCATTGAGTCAATTTTGCCAAGCTCTCGTGTGCTCGGCTGAATTCCGTTTGATCAACTAAGGACCAATCATGAATTTAGATTACCCCATTGTTTCTCGACGCGAGCTTTTGCAAACTGCTTCTGCTGGCTTTGGCTATTTGGCTTTTGCAGGGCTCAGCACCGCTGCCTCCGATCAATTGACTGGATTGAATCCGCTTGCTCCTAAGGCACCTCATTTTAAAGCCTCTGCCAAACGAGTGATCTTTCTATGCATGCAGGGGGGACCGTCGCATGTCGATACGTTTGACTATAAGCCGCAACTTGCAGCAGACGCTGGCAAAAGCGGAAAGTTTGGTGGCAGCAAATTGATGCCTTCGCCATGGAAGTTCCGACAGCAAGGCAAAAGCGGCTTGTGGATCTCAGAACTTTTTCCAGAATTAGGCAAACATGCGGATGAGCTGTCGTTGATCCGATCTATGCATTGCGACCAGCCAACGCACCCAAGAGCCATGACTCAAATGCACACAGGCAATGCTCAATTCATCCGACCCTCTTTGGGCGCTTGGACCCTCTATGGACTTGGAACTGAAAATGACAGTATGCCAGGATTTATTGCACTCAATCCACCCGCCGCTTCGGCCCAGAGTTTCGGTAGCGCGTTCCTGCCCGCGATTTATCAAGGGACGAAGGTGGGGCGACCTCAAGGCCGTGGCCCAGGACAAGCAATGCGCAGTGCATCGACCAGTGGACCGCAGATTCCCGATATCGCGAATCCTCGACAGTCCAAGCAATCGCAGCGCAATCAAATCAACTTCATTCAAAGCCTCAATCGACAGAAACTCGAACGCGATGTCCAGCAGCCAGACGTTGAGGGAGTCATCGAATCGTATGAGTTGGCTTTCCGTATGCAAGATGTTTTGCCGGACCTGATGGACATTTCCAAGGAATCGGAAAAGACGATGGCCATGTACGGCATCAACGAAGAGGACACGAACGATTTCGGCAGGCAATGCTTGATGGCTCGTCGCTTTGTCGAATCTGGCGTTCGCTTTGTCGAGGTCACGCACGGCAATTGGGACCATCACCAACGTCTCAAGACTGAGCTTCCAAAAAACTGCCGAGAGATCGACAAACCGATCGCTGGCTTGTTGACTGACCTCAAACAACGCGGGTTGCTAAAGGATACTCTAGTGATTTGGGGAGGCGAATTCGGCCGGTCACCTGACGCGCCCAACGGAGACGGTCGCGACCACAATCACAAGGGTTACACGACCTGGATGGCAGGCGGAGGTGTCAAAGGCGGTTTTAGCTACGGCTCAACGGACGATCACGGCTACCAAGCGGTCGAGGACAAGTGTCATGTCCATGATTGGCATGCAACAATCTTGCATTTGCTCGGTTTGGACCACGAACAGCTAACCTATCGCTACGCAGGCAGAAACTTCCGTCTAACAGACGTTGCTGGCAACGTCCTCGATAAGATTATAGCGTAATCTATCGTGCTCCAAATTGGGAGTGCTAGGATTGATCCCAGGCTTAGCTTTTAGGTTGAGCCGCAGGCGCTAGCCGCGTTTTTAGTCGCATTCCTGGTGTCGCGGCTAGCGCCCTCATCATTACCCACATTTCTGTCTTATTTTAGCGTTGTGCGAGCGCTATACCAATGGCTGTTTGGTGTAGTCTTTGGTAGCCCTTCCAGATCGTTTG
>JAYVBW010000607.1:0-3235 GCA_043750255.1 Pirellula sp. | reverse complement strand
GTCAAATTCGCACCGATGGTTGCATCCCACTCTGCGCGACTCGTTAGATGCATAGGTTTCAGCAAAACCGAACCGGCCAAATTGATCGCGGCGTTGATTCCCCCAAGTAACCCCTCGGCACTGGAAACGACTCCGTCTAGCTGAGTCCAATCAGTCCCGTCTGCGACTGCATATCCCCATCCGTATGCTTGCGACAACTCTTTCAGCTTGTCCGCAGAACGACCAATTAAGAAAGCCTCGCCTCCGGATTTGGCGAGTTGACTGCATACAGCTTGGCCTATCCCACCCGTTGCACCGACGATGACTGCCCTAATATTTATCGATGGTTCACTCATGGGTATTCGTCAGGTTAGTGCGACTACGAAATGGTCATTTTGCTGGCAGGTAACGTTTGTTTAATCTTGCAGTGTAGAGGCTTGGCAAGTGCTGAATCAATAAATATTCGCATTCGATTACTACTGAATATTCTGTCTTAACTTATTCAAAAGATTGCATCCACTCGGTTGACAATCCCGTATAGTCCGTCAACGAGTCGCGACCGTTGCATTTGGATCCTCAAGATTGACTTGAGGGCCCCTCCCATGTTCTTCCACGGAAACCAATCAAAATGAAGTTAATCAAAATGAAGTTACAGATTTTGAGTTTAGCATTGGCCGCCATTACAAGTTGCGGCTCTTTTGTTTTTGCAGCGGAAAAAGATATTGTTGATACGGCTGTTGCTGCGGGCAGCTTTAAGACACTGGCAGCTGCGCTGGGTGCCGCTGATCTTGTTGGTGCTCTCAAGGGCGCTGGTCCATTCACCGTATTTGCTCCATCCGACGCAGCATTCGCGAAGCTGCCAGCCGGTACTGTAGAAGGTCTTCTCAAGCCAGAAAACAAAGCGAAGCTCGCTGCAATTTTGACTTACCACGTCGTAAGCGGCAAAGTCATGGCATCGGATGTTGTCAAGGTCAAGGGAGCGGTTACGCTCAACGGCCAACGAGTCGACGTCAAGGTAGATGGTAAGACAGTGAGTATCGACAGTGCCAAGGTGGTATCGACGGACATCGCTTGCAGCAACGGTGTTATTCATGTGATTGATTCGGTTTTGATGCCTGTGTCGGATAGTATTCCGGTAGTTGCAGACAAAGCTGGCAAGTTCAAAACATTGCTCGCAGCCGTTAAGGCAGCAGGCTTGGTTGAAACGTTGAGTGGTCCTGGCCCGTACACGGTATTCGCTCCAACGGACGAAGCATTCGCTAAGCTGCCTGCTGCCACCCTCGCTGATCTTCTCAAACCTGAGAACAAAGCGACTCTTGCCGGAATTTTGACGTACCACGTTGTCCCTGGTCGCGTTTACTCTGAAGCTGCTATTGCCGCAAAGTCTGCAAAGACAGTTCAAGGTTCCTCGGTTGTAATCAAAGCCAATGACAAAGGTGCTTTCGTCAACGATGCAAAAATCATTGCTACAGATGTTGATGCGTCGAACGGTGTGATACACATCATTGATTCGGTGATCATGCCTCCTGCTAAGTAAATTCGACTTCAAAAAGCGGTAACTAAATGCCGCTAATTGTTTTGCAACGCCTCCTAATCAAACAGGAGGCGTTTTCATTTGGTTCCCAGCCATCCACATCTCTTGACTTGAAGTGATAGCGAACGACGGAGAAATGCCGTTACTGGGCGTACGACATGTCGACTATTTCCAGTGGCGCTCAGCGAAGTTCATAAACTGCTGCCAATCGAAGGAGAGAATATCGTGAGCCCCTGTGCGATTGTGGTAACCTACCCGGTCGCCGACACTGTTGTCGGGAGCGGGCGGCACCTCCGACGGCAGGCCATTGTAACCAAGCAATCTGTAAACTGGCGACGCGTACCAACCGCTCAGGTACTCGCCCTTGGGATCGGCCCAAAGGTCCATAGTCGCACTCGCGATATAAACAGGGCGAGGTGCAATACATGCTACGATCGTATGTTGATCGAATGGCATCGCAGATTCGTTTTGGTTATAGTCCTTGAACTTGGGGCAAAACCAATGCGGAAAAGAAGTGTTGATGCGAGCCACGGCTTCTCCAAAATTGCGGCGTTCCAACGCTGCACCACCGCAGCCAGAATTATTGGCAATGACAATGGAAAAGCGAGGGTCAGATGCCCCTGCCCAAAGAGACGTCTTTCCTAATCGTGAATGTCCAATTACGGCCACTCGATCGGGATCGACATTGGGTTGTTGAATCAAAACATCCATGAGCCGGGATAGACCCCAAGCCCAACCGGCGATGGTGCCCCAACGATCGCGATGCTCAGAGGATGCTCGATGTTTCGGGAAGAGAGAGTGGACGCCATTCTTGAATCCATCGTCAAAATCTGGGTCAATGTCCCCGTAGTACGCCGTCGCGACTGCGTAGCCGCGTTCGTTGATTTCGGCGATCGGCCATCGTCGTTCTTGAGCGCCGCGATTGCCCTCCGTTGCACGGTTTTCTGCCACGCCCGTTTTTGGGTCGTTAGCCACCCAACTTTGGGGAAGTCGTAAAGCGGGTGAGGAATCAATCGTGTGGTTGCCTTGAAAATTCAAACCAAGGAACGTTCCTTTGACTTTCCCAGGTTGATTGGGTGCAAACAATACGAAGTCGATATCGAGGGATGCCGCATCGGTTTTGAGGTGGACAACGAATTGCTGACGCTTGGTTTTGTCGTTATTCATGAGTCCTTGTTCGACAAGCTCCCATGTGACGACCGCTTTTTCGGTCGGCGCGAGTCCGTATTCGTGCTCAGCAATAATCTGAAGCCATCGAGCTCGTTGAGCCGGCCAGTCTTTTGAATCTGTAATGCGGGTCCCATCCGCGCGAAGCAATGGATCTGGAAGCGGGCTCATCACGACGAGCGATTCATCCTCGTTGGCTTTTGGGGATTGACTCATGGCAGTGGTTTGAGTCAGTGCTGCAAATAGAGTTAAAAAAACAAGCAAAACCATTCGGTTGTGGAGAGGACAGGACATGGCGAGGATTTCAGAATTAGGAAAGGGAAAGGTGATTATCGATATCCACGATGATAACCAAATTCGCGAGGTTGCGATTGAAAATTTGGGGATCGCGTATAGGATTGAGCCTGTCGGAATATGATTTTTGCCCAGTTGGCTTGGCATCCGACTTCCCGCCTACTTTCAAATTCTCTGGAGTTTGTCTCTCAATGAAGAAATCAGTATTTATCGTCGTCGCGTCAGTGTTTGCTGTTAGCTTTGGATTTTCGCATACAGCGT
>JAYVBW010000606.1:0-6290 GCA_043750255.1 Pirellula sp. | reverse complement strand
CAGGGACTGCGGACGAAGTAAGTTGGGCGGACACTGCGGACCGCGGTCCAACGATGCAAATACTGGAATGGGCATTGCGTGAAAACTTGACGCCTATCACCAACAATGCTAACAAATTTCGAGACAGTCAAGATGATGTTGTGAAATACGCTGAACTGATCGCCATGTTCGGGAATATCATTCAACAACCAGGGATGACTGATGCCGACGATGCAGAATATAAACAGTTTGCTGTAGTCATGACGCAATCTGCTCTCGACGTTGCCAGAGCAGCCCGTACGAACGACGCGGAGCTTGCAAGGACAGCGGTTGGTCGAATCGATCAAGCGTGCAGCAAATGCCATGAAACCTATAGATAGCAGTTCGGCATCGGAGATGGAATAGTATGGGAATACACTTTGTATGCCACCTTTGCAGTTATGGGCTGCACGTTAAGGACTTTCAAGCAGGTAAGCGAGGCAAATGCCCGAACTGCCAGGGATCCTTTCGCATACCTACTTCGGACGCCTCGTATTCATTTGCGATTGACGATGGCTTAGGCAATTCTGCTGTTGCTCAGAGTGAGCCAGGAAACTTATCCTATCCAGCTTCCGTGGTGACGCCCACGCCGGACTTAAATGATTTGCCGAACCCAATTAGTAAATCGGTACCACTGCCTGCCGCATTGGCTTTCGCACCCGACGTAAAATGGTTTGTTAGACCACCCAATGGCGGTCAATTCGGTCCCGCCCCATCGCAATTGCTCGTGAGTTGGATTGCTGAGTCTCGGGTAACTGGGGATTCGTTCCTGTGGCGAGATGGGTTAGCACAATGGCAATTGGCGAGCGAGCTATTGCCCGAATTGTTTGACAACTTGAAATCAGGAATGGCAACTTTGCCGTTGCCTGGTTTGAATGAAAGCACGTTTCTCGATCTATCCGATGCGAACATGAACTCAGAAATCAGCATTGCTGGATCGTCGACTTTACTCCCTGGAGCGGTGCTTAAAAAACGATTGCAAAAGCGGCGGCGGCAATTAACGATGATTATCTTACTAGCCTCGATTTCCCTGATTTTGCTTAGCATTTTAATCTTTGTTCTAATTTTTCAAGTCGCAAAACCGCTGCCAGCAGCCTTCTTGGATCGAACGACAGGTAATGGGCAACGTGAGGCACTTTAAGCCGATGTCGTTTTGATGTCCAATCGCTATATTAAAAGATGTCTGTGTTCTGTTCCTATTCGTTTAAATTTCCCCTTGTTGCCATTTCGATTCATCTATGCGCGCTATTCAATTCTCTGAACCAAAAACGCTTCGACTTATTGAAATCGATTTCCCAGATGCGCCAGGGCCTGGTATGGCACTCGTCCGGACACATCGGATGGGTATTTGCGGGACGGATATTAGCTGCTATTTGGGTAAATTTCCGTTCTTTGATTTCCCAAGAATTCCTGGACATGAGTTGGGCGTCGAAGTGCTTGCAATCGGAGAGGGTGTTACAAACATAAACGTAGGGGATCGATGCAGTGTCGAACCCTATATGAATTGCGGAAGCTGCTATGCTTGCAGACGTGGTTCCGGAAATTGTTGTTCTAATTTAAAGGTTATCGGAGTCATGATGGACGGCGGACTGTGCGAACAGTTTGTACTTCGAGCTGACAAACTCCATTCCTCTTCGACGCTCACTTTGGATCAATTGGCTCTGGTCGAAACACTTGCGATTGGTTGCCATGCAAACGATCGGAGTGGAGTCGGTCCAAATGATCATGCTTTGATTATCGGAGCTGGCCCAATTGGTTTGGCGACACTCGAGTTTACTCGATTGTCCGGTGCTGAGATCAGCGTGATGGATATGAATGCTACTCGTTTGGCGTTTGTTGAATCTAACTATGGAATCTCGAACATTATTCTCAACAATGGGGACGGTAGCGAAAAAAAAGCCATGCAGTTGATCACGAACGGCGATATGTATTCGGTCATCATTGACGCAACGGGTAATCGGCATTCCATGTCCAACGCCCTACAGTACATTGCGCCTACTGGAAATTTGGTTTTTGTCGGCATTACTGTTGAGGAAATCGCGTTCAAACATCCGCAAATGCATCGTCCTGAAGCGAATTTGTTGGCATCCCGCAATGCTTTGCCAAAGGACTTCCGCCGAATCATAAACTTGATCGAATCTGGGACAATCAAGACAGATCCTTGGATCACACACCGAACGAGTTTTGCTGGCGTGCTAACGGACTTCGAATCATTTACACGCCCCGAATCTGGTGTTCTCAAGGCGATGATAGAACTCGTCTAAATGCTTACCGACATGCCCTGATTTGGCAAACATTGACGCCTGCGACCGGCGCTTAGGTGCACTTCGGTACTTACAACCTGAATTCCTGTTGCAATCCTTAAGCGATCTCTCGGGTTATGCCGAGAACCACATCAAGTCGACCGCCGTTGCATTGCCATCGGTCTACCCCTAGGTCGACTTTTTAATACACTTTTTTGAAGCAGGTGGCAGGATGTCACACAGGAATGCTAGGATGGCCACCTCGACCAGGTTGCTAATTTCACTCTATAGGTCATGTTGGTTTGCCGGGCTAGGTGTCGCCGTTTCCATAAGTGCATTGCATGCACAAGAGCAAGAACCAACAACGGCAAAGACTCGCGGCCCCCTCTTATTGCCAGCATTGACGGTGCCGAACACATCCGTCCAAAGAGATGGAAAGAATTCAGTTCCGGAAGATCTTGTAGCCGGGCGACTACCTGTCGCAATCTATCTTCCCTATGGACCAGACCGTTACGGATTTTGGGCTTTGGAGAGCAAAACATGGATAGCGCCTGTTTATTGCCTTCAGCCACTCTACTTCGAGGATACGATGTTGGAAAGGCACGGACAGGAGCGACTTCCTTGCCTACAGCCTCTACTGTCGGGTGCCAGGTTTTTTTCGGACATCGCGTTTATGCCCTATCACGCATACCTGCATCCGCCACTCCAGGAGCGGGCCTCCGCTGGCCACTACCGTATGGGGTCAGCAGCTCCATGCCTTCGTCAACGCGCTCCATATGATGCTGGTGCAATTCGATTTCAGTTGCTGACAACGGGAACTGCGGTCCTGGCCGCTCAGCCTTAGCATCCGCGACGAAATACGACGATCAGGAAATAATGATTGGTCGCATTGGGATGCACAAAAAGGGGATGGCAAGAGATAGAACACCAATGATCTGACGTGGCAAACCGAGCTCAACGTCGTCATCCCGACTTGGTGGGTGGGCAATCCCCATCAATGGTATCAACAGAAGCATCAGAATGTACTCAGGTTGGCCATACCGGACACTCGTGTAGGTCACATAGCCGATGCAACCAAGATACGCGAGCCAAGACACGGTTCGAGAGCGACGCCCCATAAGTCCAAAAATGACGTGGCCGCCATCGAGCTGACTTATCGGAACCATATTGAGTCCCGTTACTAAAAAACCAACCCAAGCGGCCATAAGCATCGGATTCATGGCTTCATTGGAAATGCTATTCGACTGAATTATCCCTTGGTTGGCAACTGACCCGTTACTCGCATCTTCCCTGCTGCGCGTCGCAATTCGCATCGGCAAGACTTCAGCTAGGGCGCGTATTGCAATAGGTTGTCCGAACTGGAGTGAGTTTCCACGAGTCTGCGGCGGCTGGCCAACCATGAGTCCGATCACTGCGATTGGAATGGCGAAAACCAAACCAGCCAACGGACCTGCAAGTCCAATATCAAAAATTTGGCGTCGGTCCGCTCTCAGGCCATCCATCAGGATAACCGCGCCGCACGTTCCCGTTGGACTGATTGGAAACGGAATAAAAATCGGCAAGCTAGATTGGATTCGATAGATACGTGTCGCGAAATAATGACCTAATTCATGGGCACCGAGAATAATGGTTAAGGAAACGGAAAAAAGCAAGCCTGGTAGCCAGTTTGCCAACACATGTCGACGAACTTCAAAAAGCGATCCGCTATAAAAAGCGTTTTCTAGCAGGCTCATGGGTGACCAGGCGGCAATGCCAGCCCAGGTCATTGAGATCAATGTTGCTAGCAACAGCAGCAAAGGAATAAACCAACGCGGTCTCGGTTCACGGCCTATAGGCACATCATAAGTATCGTTGGAGACAATTTCGTCGAGCTCGAGGCCCAGGTTTCTGAGCGCTTCCTCCGCGACGTCCGTTCGCTGGGGCTGTGATTGCATCGGTATGGGTTCGTCCCGCAAAAACTGTAATAGGAAGGGCTGGTTCTAATAGGTTAGCAAGCTGACAACTTGATGCGGAGCAAGTCGAGATCTTCCGTTCAATCCTCTCAACTCAATGCAAAATAAGCAGCCAACGATTTCGACTTGAATGTTGGACAACAGTTTGCAACATGCTTCGACCGTTCCACCCGTGGCGAGCAAGTCATCGACCACCAAAACACGTTGACCAATCGAGACGCCATCCTTGTGCATTTCCAAAGTGTCTCTGCCATATTCGAGTTCATAGCTGAATGAATGTTTGTCGTGCGGAAGCTTTCCTGGTTTGCGAACAGGAACAAACGCGGCTCCCAGCTCGATCGCGAGTGGCGCGGCAAAAATAAAGCCTCTCGCCTCCGCTGCGACGAGGCTATCAATTTTCTGACCACGAAATGGGTCTGCCATGCGTGCGATGGTTTCACGAAATGCATCGGTATTTCCGAGCAGAGGCGTGATGTCACGAAACAAGATGCCAGGCTTTGGAAAATCTGGGATGTCGCGGATGAATTTGGTTAGATCCAGCGAAGGATTGCGTTGCATAAAAAGGTTGGCTCTCGGTCTCGCGACTACAAAGCGAAATGCTTTGCGCATTGAGTTAACGGCATTAACCGCATTGCGGAAAGCCTGCGGTTAAGGATTCAACGAATTACGGTGGTGTGTCCGTACCCGATTGTAACACCAATTAGGCGGCTCTTCTAGGAAGGTCCACACTGTCGACAGGCCTCAAATTAACGTTCTCGGCAGAGTTTTCTAAGCGTTCAAGAATGGCTTGAACCACGACTGGATAGGTTAAACCATGCATGCAATTGTTATGAACCAAAGGACATTTGGCTTGACCGCAAGGTTGGCAGTCCATCGACACCCGCAATGTCCTTTCAGGCAGATTGTACGTTCGTGTGGCTTCTGGGTCCGTCGGCCCGAATAGACTTACGACATTTTTATTGAGAGCAACTGCCATGTGTCGAGGGCCACTGTCTGTCGATACGACCACATTTGCTTGCTCTATAACTGCTTTGCTAAGTCCAATCGGAAGGTCTTCTATTTGACCCATACTCTTGACCATCGGATGCGACGCCCCAAAAGCGATTGCATTTGCTCGGTCCCTGTCCGACGGTCCGCAATGCACGATGATTTGTACTCCATGACGATCAGCCAGCAGTCTTGCAGTTCGACTCGCATGCCCGACCGGCCAAAGTCGTGACGAGGCAGTTGCCGACGACGTGTTGAAAACAACAATTGGGCTTTCCCAAGAGAATTGAAACTTGGAAACCATTGTTCTAGCGAGATCGCGGTCCGACTCCGATACGAACAACTGCATCGATCGGTCATCAATGGAACAGCCCAATTGTTTCGCAAGGTTAAGGTAATAATCGATGGTGGGCTTTTTGCAATGATCGACTTCGTTTTCCCGCTGAGGTATTGGATCAGTTAATAGCCATGTCCGGCCATCCTTTGCATACCCCATTCGCCGTTTCGCGCCAGAGAAGTATCCTATCAACCCAGCCGACAATGAGTTAGGTAAAAGAACGATCAAGTCAAAGCGCCTGCTCTTCAGTTTTGAAACAAGGCCCCGCCGAGAGACCGTTTTCGAATCTTGTGATCGAGGCTTAAAAGTGATCGTGGAATCGATCCACGGAACTCCTTCAAGAACAGAGACGGGAGCATACCGACCCACGGCGCATAACTCGTCTATCGCGGGCATCCCGTTTCGTATGGCTCGGATGGTAGGGGTGGCCATGCAGGCGTCACCCACCCAAGTTGGCAGCAAAATTGCGACTTTCATGATTTGGGCAATTTATAGAAGATCGGCAAGGAGTAAGTCAATATCGAAGGTCTGGAGGGCGAACAATGCAAAACCGGTTGAATCACCTCAGCTCGCGGAGTGGCTATATTGTAGTGGAACGTTTGATAGTCTCCTTCCCACCCAACTCTGTAGCATGCAAAATACAATCCGCTGCGTTGCCATCTTTAGCTTTCTGATCCAAATAGTCTCGATAGTCTCGATTGCATTTGCAGAGGATTCGGCCGAGAGTGTTGTGCACATGCTGGTGCCAGGCTT
>JAYVBW010000605.1:0-3404 GCA_043750255.1 Pirellula sp. | reverse complement strand
TTGTCCATTTTTTTCGAAGGGTCTTTGCCGGGCGAACCTTTGCGGTTGTTCCAAAGACCACCCGAACCTTTATCTTGGCCAAGACCACGAGGATCTCCCTCGGTCGCATCCCAAATCTGTACTTGCGGTATCCCACGAAGGTAAACGCCGCTGTCTCCCTTTGGTAGCGCCTTGTATTCCAGATGGAGTTCAAAGTCTCCATAATCTTTATCCGTAGTCAAATAATGCCCGTGTCCATCGTTTACAAGTTCGTGGTTCTCAACTTTCCAATGGGCATTGAGGTGTTCATTGATCGGTTGGCCTTTCTTGTCCACAAGTCCGCCCTCGATAGACTCTTTCTTGTACTTGGCTTGTTCGTCTGTCGACATTGCCCAAAGTTCGCTCGGATCGCGGGTCGTCCATCCGTACCATCCGCGGAGATCGGAGCCATTGAAGAGCGCAGTGAAGCCTGGCGGCGGATCCTGCTGAGCTTGCAACGGCAAACAACAAGCAAGCCAGGCAATCGATAATGAGAAATGGAAAATGGAAAATGAGTAACAAGTCGCAGTTTTTTCTAATTCGGTTTTCATCCGGATGTTTCTTGTGGTTCTAGAGGTAGAGGTATTGAAGACGCCTATTCTAATCCATTCCTGAGCCGCCTCGGTACGGAATTCCCGAAGCAATCGTGGTTAGGAAAAAATCGCTGGTGAACCCGTCGTCCGACTTTTTGCGCCCTAAGCTCGGCCCTCCTTGGTGTTCCTCGAGTCTGGGGAGTGCGTTGTTCTAAGCTCACTGTATGGACGGCCGTTCAATGACAATTTGATCGATGTGAATCGCAAGAACTTTTGAACCGTCTTCAAGAAAATCCCCAACTCGAACATGCCGATCCCCAACAATAGCTACCGTTCCGCTAGGAGTTCGATAGATTGCTTTGACATCGCCTAGCATGCTTTCTAGAGGTGGAGCCGACGAAGCGACCAATTGTGTTGCACCCATAGTGCCTAGCGTTGCGGCCGCTTCAGTCTCCGTTGAAGGAATCAATCGTGTGCGATCGAATGGATTGAAATGCTCGACTTGGTCTGCTGAGTAGGTCGGCCAATTGCGTTTCTCTGACCCGACTGCGGTGCCGCTTTTTGATCCTTCAGAACTTGTTTCGGTGAGGACGCCGTTCGCAGTGGCCGACGCAGCCGTATTAGAATCCTGAACAGAAGTCCCACTGAATCGCTTGGCTAATTGAACGACAAAAATTAAACCCAGTATTGGAATTGCAATCCGATATAAGTTTTTGATTTGTGCGAAGCTCATGGTGATCGAGAATCCGATATCTACTGGGCGTTTTTCTTGACGACTGTATTCTTAACGTCCGTCCATTTAAGATCAAAATAGATTATCAATTCCAAATGGAGCTGGCATGCGTTTGAATTAGAGTGGACGATTTGGCATTTTTGTACACTGCACTTTTGCGGTAGCTTGTCGACTTCTTCCAAGAACTGATAGACGGACGAAAAGGAACCATCGAGGCGAATTTGATAACTACGAGCCTTGCACGTAACCGATTCAAATGAAATATCTTGCATACCGGTTGGTCGAAGATTAATTAGCTCGATCAAACTTTCGCTAGCGGTCTTGTGGATAAAGGAAAGAACCTCTGAATCGACCAGTCGTTGTGGTATGCGCGACTCGATCGCCGCCAATTCTTGGGTGGCATCAGCGACTTGGATTTTCTCGTCGGAAATGCGTGTTTCGATGGTTTTCGAAAGACTGAGCAATTTGATAAATCGCTCGCGATCGCTTTCAGTCAACGCTATTTGGCTTGCGACGAGACTATGACAATAGAACACGGTCAGCACGGAGCCTATGAGTACGATTACACCCACTGCGTGCAAGTGATTCGAACGCAACCAGGGCTCATTTGTTGCAAAGGGTTTGTTATTCATAGTGCGTGCATTCCAATTCGAATTCTTGGACTGATTTCCCATCCAGTTTCGTATCGTGTGTAGTACGAAGTTCTACGGAAGCGAAAACACCGAATTGTTCAAGCTGCTGAATGAAATCACTTAGTTTGACATCTTCAGCGGCCAGTCCCCGCACGGTCATGGACGCAAGTCGAAAATTCGATTCCGCAGTACGTGGATCCGCCGACGTTGGTTTTGAAGTCTTGTGTTGACTAGGTGTCATGACAACTTCCTTGAGCCAGATCGGTGACAACTCTGATTGGCAGGAACTGCCTAGCATCCCAAGCAGGGAATTAATATGATTTTCGTGCACCAAATTCTGAAGTTGGCTTACTTTGGACCGCACTCGTTCCATGTTCTTCATTAATCTACGTTCTTCAGATAGCTTGGCTTGGACGGGCTCCATTTCCTCTCGGAGCGAGGCAATCTCCTGAATGCTTTGATACCAATTCACAAAGCTGTTTGAATAGAATGCCGCCAATAAAATGAATGCGAGGCTGGTGACAATGCCCCATTGGCGGACGCGAGTACGCCAAAGCCGCTTCCATCTAAATTGAACTGAGAGTAGATCGACGTACATTAGTTGAGCTCCCAGCGAAGGGCAGAAAGTCCAGATGCAATTGCGTAGGTAGAAAGTTTATCGGCCATGGACACATGCCCGCTTATCGGAATGGACCACGGTTCTGTTTCAACCGATGCCTTGCTTGCAATCAAGGAAGGTAGGGCAGCTATTTCGGTCCCTGCACCCGACATGAGGATTTTTACCGGAACGGAATTTTGTTCCATGAGTTCGACGTATTGCAAAGTGCGGTTTAGCTCTGCACAGAGTCCGTCAGCAAAAGAGTGGAGAAACGGATCGAGTGCCTGTTTTTCCAAAAAAGCGTCTTGGAGCTGACTACGAACCGCGGGTTTACTATGACACAAAAGGGTTTGTGCGTCGGCGGGGGTGATAGCAAAGGCTGCCGCGACCTGTTCGAAGAGTCCCTTGGTTCCAAACTTATTTAAGCACCTCATCATTGCGGGTTGGCCATCGATTACTACCAACAGGATCGCTTGGGCATATCCCATCTCTAGCGACAAAACCGGGATTTGAGGATTGCCAGTTGCCATGGATGACGATCGTGCAAGGGCGCATGGTAACGCATCTAAAACGCGACATTCCCAGCCTGCCCGCGACAAGTCTTCTGCAAATCGATACGAAGCATGCTCTTTCATAGACACGGTTGCCATCACAGCCTGATTCGATGTAGGACTGTTTGGTGAGCGAATCTCCCAGCATCGAGAAACCAATGTGTCGGCATCGCTGCCCAACTCAAGAAGCACTTCCGAGTGAGCCATCGAGTGCATCTCTTGGCTATCGCCGCGAGGGACTGCAATCTCACGATAATCCACTATCCCATCATGCAGAGAAACAGCACAATTGCGTCCGGAAAATACGTTGCCAAGTTTTCGAAGTTCGCTTTCTAGGCT
>JAYVBW010000604.1:0-13903 GCA_043750255.1 Pirellula sp. | reverse complement strand
CGACCAACGACCAACGACCAACGACCAACGAGGTTGCAACCCGCCCTGAAAAAATAGTTCTCAATTATTCGAAGATTGTTTACGCTTCCTGCGCGGTTTTAGCGTTAATGGTTGTAGAGGGACAAATTTCCATACGTTGTTCCGTTTCCTCGAAGCGAATGCACTCTTGTGACGGTCATTTAGTCTTTTCTTGGTCACAACACGAGGGATAAGGATAAATCATGCGGAAAGTTTTGCGTTTCTATGGAACACTTGGTGTGCTCATTGGTATCTCTTCGGCCATTCCAAACTCGCTATCCTCGATCACGGAAGCGACGGTTGTTAGGTACATTGGTGGTGACGATCGGCCTGCTTGCAATGCAGAACAAGTTTCGAATAATGTTTGCGTGGACATCCTTAATGTTAGTTGCGGCAACGGAAATTATTGGATTTATAAGGACGATAATACCGGACCTATTTATCATGGAGAAACGAAGGCTGTGTGTACCCAAAATTCCCCAAATGATTGTGTACAATCGGAAGAATTTACAAACGGCAAGGCTGCTTGCCATCTATAATCATGAAAATTGGTAATAGTCATCTCCGCAAATTGTTCAGGCATGCATGCGGTTTATTCGGTAGCATGCTGAGCGCTTTTAGTTTGTCGATTATGTTTTTGGCCGTTTCCAGAGCGGTTAACGCTGAGGAGGTAGTAAGAATCGAATTTGAGCGTCCGTCGTTCTTCGATTTTCACTCTAAAGTTTTCTCGTTGGCCAATGTGAACGAACCGCAACTGGTCACTTTACTCACAGGGCAAGTGGAGTTCGAAAATGTCAATTGCTTTCGAGTGTTTTGCGGAAGCGTAATTCAATTAAAGGGTGAGAATATCAAGGACGGGAAGAATTTGTTTTTGGCTCAAGATGAATACGTCGCGCAGAATGATGAGCTATTTGCAATTCATCGACAAGCTTCATTTGCTGGTAAGTTTCCAAAGACTGCATCGGAACTCGATTCATTAATCTCTAAACTTCGCGGTTCTAAGCCTGAAGTGTCTCTCGAACAGGTGCCAAAAATCACATTCACCGAGAGGCATTTAAGGAGCTACCTAGTTTTTTCGAGTTTTTCAATTCCACAACCTTCTCCGCATCTCCGTGCATTGGATTTGACTATGCTTGCTGGGCCTACGGAAACTGAGAATTCGATCACTTACAAAAGCAACGATTCGAAGCGGGCATATAGCCATGTTTTTGAAAGGTTTCGGAATGGCTGGCGAATGAAAAGCACTTCGACAACGGTAAAGCCGTCTGCAACAGCTCGATCGTATATTAATAACGCAGTCATCGAGTATCCTAGTAATGACACGTTCACCGTCACAACCGACGCTGAAACAGATTGGGTCGATCCAAAGAGGGGTAAAGTATCCTTTCGAACCGTGCTTTCTGCATTCAATGTTAGTTACGATTTACCAGTTAGACTAAAACTGTCAGAGTCTATTCCAAATGGAACTCGCGTGGATCTGGTCGGGAATATGCAGATAAAGGCCTCGTGGAAGGATGGTGAAGTCGTTAGCCATTACGACAAAGACCTTGTGAATGAGCTTAGCGCATCTAAATACGCGACCGATAACTCAATTTTTAGGATCGTTTTTTGGGTGGTAAATGCCGCATTGCTTGTGTCGCTGATATTGTTCGTGATCTATCGCAAAAAGTGATTTCATGCGACGTCCATCATGATAAAATCTGTAGAGATATGTTTGGTTTTGTTTTTTGCGTTCATTTGCAATTTGAGTTCGTCCAACCTACTTGCCGCTGGCAATGATCCTCGCGTATATTGCGGGATTTACTCAATATACGGTGCTGTGTCGGCCGTTTTGGCCGAAGACGGATTAAGTATCACTCGTCCTTTTGACGATCTACTAACCGTAGAATACTTGCCTTCGTTCAAAGGTAGTTCAAGTCGCGAATTAGAGGAAGCTGCAAAGTACTTGGGAGTGAATGCTAAGACTTACAGATTGCTTAGCTGGAATTCTCTACGAGCGAGTAAATCGCCACTGGTTTTGCATGTAAGTTCCCGGGGTAGGCCAGGCAAGTTTTCGCACTGGATTCTGTTCCTAGGAATTCAAGAGGGACGAGCAATTGTAAAGGATGGTCTAGGCGGCGCATTCGCTATGGAACGACCCGACTTGCTTTCGCGTTGGGACGGAATAGCAATCGCTGTTTTCAACGCGAAACAAAATCCTCCGTCGTTCACATACTTTGAAATAGCTTGGGTTTGCGCAACCCTAGGAGTCGTCGGTGGAATTTTGTTTATTGCTTCTTTTATCAGGCGCTTGTTCTTTTCGTTCGCAATGGTAAGCGAAATCGGAGTCTTCGTAGCTGGCCTGATTGTTGGATGTTTTGTTTTTTTTGCGTCACCGATAGTTTCTCGCATCCAACCGCCATTTTCCACTGCGATCGCTTACGATATTCAGGTCTTATCGTTTACAAGTGTGGAGCGTGCCGAGGTTATGCAGATATTGGAAAAAAACAAAAACTTTTCGGTTGTTTTCGATTGTCGCTTTAAGGACGACTATAAAAGCGGACATTTGCCGAGCGCTGTGAGCTGTCCAATTGACATTTCGACTGCAGACCTTCGGCAAAAGACAGCCAACTTGAATCGCAATACCTATTTCACACTATATTGTCAGTCGTCTGGGTGCCGTTTTTCGGACTTGGTTGGCAGTGAATTAATGCGATTAGGGTTTAGGAACATTCGTGTGTATCGAGAAGGAATGGAAGGATGGCAGAATGCCAATGGGAAAGTGAGTGTTGACTAATGCGTAAGTCCAATATGATCGTTGTGATCTCGATGTTTTTTTTCCGATTTGTCGTGTCAATTATCCTGCTAGCAAGTGGATTTTTGCATTTACAAAACCTACCTGTCCATTTTGTGTCCATTACAAATTATCACCTTGTACCGGTAGAGGCAGCCGAGTGGTTGGCAACTATTCTTCCGGTGGTGCATGTGATGTGCGGACTCGGCATACTTCTAGGTGAAATGGTACGCGCCTCCGCAATCTTTGCGTGCTTGCTTTTCGGAATCTATCTAACTTCGCAAATTGTCGTTGTCCTGCTTGGGATGCAAGTGGATTGTGGATGTTTCGGCACATCACATGTAGAGGCTATTGGTTGGACAACTATACTACGCACTTTCTCCTTTTTTGTGCTTGCTGCTCTCCTGGCGTTTTTTTGTTGTTCTGGAAGACTGGCTCAGAGAACTCAGTATGGCCCACAATGAAATAGCCAAACGAAGGAGAATGGATGCTAATCGCTCCTCTAGTATCCGTACTCGTCATTCTCAGCAGTCAGACGGGCCTCTATCAGCACTCCAGTATGTAATCGTTCGCGTTTATAGGTTTAGATGTAGGAGTCAATGATCATGCAAAACATAGCGAATAGGCGGTGCTTGTATACAGCATTCACGCTCGTCGAGCTCCTCGTCGTGATTGCGATCATCGGCGTAATCGTTGGGTTGTTACTTCCGGCGGTACAGATGGCGCGGGAGGCGGCTCGCCGGATACAGTGTTCGAACAACATTAAGCAATTGGGGCTGGCGGTTCATAACTACCATGACACGTTTCGCGTGCTGCCGATTAGCGTCGGGCCTTGGCAGCAAGGGCCGCGATTCTCCAGAGAGCGCAATGGCAAAGGTTGGATTGTGAATATCTTGCCACAACTCGAACAGTCGGCGCTGTATGCGGCGTTCGAGCCGCACTTTAAGGGCGATTTTTTTTCCGGTGGTGGCTTCAATAGCCCGGCCGCGCACAAGGTTATGCAGACGAAGCTGCCGGTGTTGTTGTGTCCCTCCGATGGTTCAAGTCAGGTGCTGATTGACAAACAATTTCAATTGACCGGAATTCCCGTGGCGGCTACCAATTACAAAGGGGTGTTGGGGGATAATCGCATCAGTGATGGTAGTATTCACGAAGGGACTTTGCCCCGGTGCTTAGAAATCGGTGGGTGCAATGGCCTGTTCTTTCGAGTGACGTATCAAGAACCGAAACGGTTTTCTTCGGTTACCGATGGTTTGAGCAATACGCTCCTGATCGGCGAAGACGTAGTGCGGCATAATGCTTCCTCGGCGGCCTACTACGCCAATGGAGATTATTGCGCTTGTCACGGTCCAATAAACTACAAACCGAATCCGCCAACGCCATTGGACTGGGGAAATGTCTATACGTTCCGCAGTAATCATCCCGGCGGTGCGCAGTTTGCCTTCGCCGATGGTTCTGTACGATTCGTTAGCGATTCAGCGGATCACATGATCTATCGCAAAGTTTGTACACGAAGCGGTGGGGAAGTGGCCACGCTGAACGAATAATGGAACGCATGCCCGCCGCTTCGATCCATCACCGAGAACTTCAAGACACGTTTGAAATCTGGCAGCGAAAGCCATTGATTCGTGAGGTCTACAACGATTTCTATTTGCTGCTTCGGACTTGCCTTTTTCAAGATCGCAATGGTTGTACCATCGAACTCGGTGCGGGCTTTGGAGGATTGAAGGTAGTCCAGCCAAATTGCATTGCGACAGACTTGTTCTCAACTCCTTGGATCGATCAAACGGAGAATGCTTACCGATTGTCTTTCGCTGACTCGAGCGTCTCGAATTTGGTTATGATGGATGTCTTTCATCATCTAGAGTTTCCAGGAGATGCTGCGGCAGAATGCCTTCGCGTGTTGAAGCCGCGCGGACGATTACTGTTATTTGAGCCCGACTTGGGTATGCTTGGATACGCAGTCTATGGTTTGCTCCATCATGAGCCACTTGGATTAACGCAACAAATCCGATGGCGTAGGGACAAGTCGGAATCAGACTGCGAAAAGTACTATGCGGCACAGGCGAACGCTTTCCGTATTTTTGTTCGAGGAGAATTTAAACGTGAATTGGCGGAGTGGCGGATCCTGCGTGTGCAGCGACTCGCGTCTCTCTCTTACGTGATGGCAGGTGGATTGCGTAAGCGACAACTGTACCCAACAGCCGCGTATCGAATGATGAAGCGAATTGACGGTGTCCTCAATTTTTTCCCGTGGTTGTTCGCGACTAGAATGTTGGTCGTCCTTGAGAAAAAGGAAACAGGATCATGATGGCCGATATCAGCTTGGATACACAGCTCGATTCAACACAACTGATCGAATTCGATTCTCAACGTTCCCCGATATTGGGCTTAACGACAAGAGTCTGTGGGTTTGCTGAGCGCAAGTCTCGCATCGCCGTGGTCATTCCGATTTGGAATCAAGGGAATGTGATACTCGACCAGTTGCGACGGATGCAGGATGCCAATGGTTCTACAAGCATTAGCCGTCTTAAAGGTCTCGGCGTTAGAACCTTGTTGGTGACGGATCATGTCGGATTGGGTACCGCCCTGCGATTAGGATTTTGCTATGCACTGGACGAAGGCTACGAAGGGGTTATTACTGTCGACGGCAATGGGAAAGATGGCGTCGAAGCCATAAAAGTATTCGAAGACTGTCTCATGAAGGGGTTCGATTTTGTTCAGGGCTCTCGATTTATGACTGGCGGAACGCATTCCAACACTCCCTGGGATCGCTACTTTGGAATTAGATTGTTCATGGCTCCCGTAATGAGCATTGCCGCTGGTTTTTGGTACACGGATCCGACCAATGGCTTCAAAGGTCTAAGTCGACGGTTCCTTTTAGACGAGCGCGTTCAGCCATTTCGATCGGAGTTCCAGCAATTCAATTTGCAGTTTTATTTGAACTATACGGCACCCAGACTTGGGTTTAGGGTCACGGAGATTCCAGTGAGCAGGAGGTATCCAAAAGGAGTATCAACTCCGACGAAGATTATAGGAATTCGGGCGAAATGGACGTTGCTGCGTCAATTCTTCGGCGTCATCCTTGGTCGGTACAATGTAACGAAGGGGCGACATGATGCTCCAGGATGACATTGCGCAGTCGACGCATGCAGGGGAACGATTGAGAACAATCGTTTTACTCTGGCCACGTGGCAACTACTTTGTTGGTTACTTGTTTGTTTTTGCAATTGCAGCGTTTCTGAGAATCCTCTTGTCGTTGGTCAATCGCGAGGGGAACGACAATCATTACGAAGTGGTGAAGCTGATTTTGGAGGGGCGCAGCCGGTTGACGATGGCGGATTGCCACGAGTGCTTTCATCCCAAGTTGTATTACTATGTTTGCGCGGCGGTGGTTCGTGCTCTTGCATTAACCGACGAGTCGTCTCGCATTGTGGCAGGACAGTTGCTGAATTCGATCGCGGGATTGATCACGCTTGGGTTGGTATTTTTTTCATTGAATGCGTCACGGTTTCATGCAAAGTGGCGGTTTTGGACTTTCGCGTTGATTGCGCTGAACCCGCGTTTTATCGCGATCAATGGTCAGTTTTCGAACGACAGTTTCGCGATTCTTCTTGCAACCGCAGCGATTTTTTTGACGTTGCGATTGCTGCAGGCACCATCGCTGTGGCTGTGTGTGGGGACGCAGTTGATGCTTACATGTGCTCTGATGACCAAGGGGACAACATGGGTAGTGGCGATTGCCATGTTGATGATTTTCCTGGTGCGTGCCTCGCTCGACGAATCAAAGCAGCACAGCCGTTGGTTCGCGGGCTTGTACATTTTGACTGTCCTCAATGGCTTTGCATCTATTCAATTGGCGGGCTACGATTTTGAGCATTACGATGTGTATGCCAATATGGGGCGTGGCCAGCCACTGCATGTCTGGGAGAAAACCAGTGTGGGGCGACCGGGAGTCCAGTCGATTGTCGATGGTTACCTCACGTTTCGCATCATGGATTTGGTGCGTGATCCGCAAATTACCAATGGCAAAGCGATCGAGCAACAGCATCGTACTTCGGTTTGGACGCAGCTTTATGCGAGAGCGAATTTTGCGCAGTTTGAACAGCATCCGAAATCGTGGTTGACCAACGATCCTAATGTGTTGCTTATCGCCAAGTGTAGCTTGGTGTTAGGGCTGTTACCGCTAGTGTTTCTTTTGGTCGGACTTGCCCGTGGCAGTTTGCGTTCAACGCGTCAATTGTGGTTGTGGGTTGGCCTGAAAAAAATTGAGCCTGAGGCGCTAGCCGATAACGGTTCGAGGGCCAGTGAGACTCGTTCTGTGGGATCGGCTAGCGCCTCAGGCTCAAGCAAAAGCGACTTTTCATCAGGCCAGTCGTCGGGCGTGCCGCAGCAGAGCAATTTTGCGAGTTTGTTTAGCTTGCTCGTATGTCTTGGCTATATTGCCTTTATCATTAAGTTCACTGCAGACTATCGTGACTTCGCCGCAATGAAGCTAATTTACATGTTACCTGGAGTGCTGCCGCTTGCGTTGTCACTACTCGAGGGGATGCAAACGGTAACTGAACGGTTGAGTCATGTCAAGTTTGTCGACCGCATGGTGCATTGTCTCCTATTGTGTTTGGTCATTTTGCA
The DNA here is from genome assembly GCA_043750255.1 of Pirellula sp. Taxonomy (GTDB): domain Bacteria; phylum Planctomycetota; class Planctomycetia; order Pirellulales; family Pirellulaceae; genus JBKCUI01. Next base: position 6,477 of record JAYVBW010000604.1, on the reverse strand, counting down.
TGTCGCGGGGATTGTTGCGTTAGTGAAACAGCTGGCTGAACAGTGAGATGAATCTTTGGAGTATCCAATGGGGTAGGCTTTCGGCGTTTTCAGTTATTTGATAGCCAGCAATTTTGATGAACGACTCCCGCAAGCTTGCCTTGCGGGTGAGAAGTTTGGTAACCAGAACGTGTCCCACTCAGCGGCTCCATTTTCACAGAGACATGCCGCCTCCGGCGACAAGTCTCGGTGAAAATGGGGACGTAGTATTCACGGCGATGATTTCTGGTTACCAAACTTCGCTTCTTGCCAGACAAGCTGGCAGGAGAGCGATAAACCCAAACTTGAGAGCAGGAATGTTATGGTTGAATTACCCAACGAGTGTGTGCGGAGAGACGAGGACATCGAAGTTTCGGTCGTGCTGCCGTGCCTTGACGAGGCACAGACATTGGCAGCTTGCATCGACACGATTAAGAATGCCTTGAAGCTTCACGATTTGGTTGGTGAGATTATCGTGTCCGATAATGGCAGTGTCGACGAATCTCGAGAGATTGCGTTGCAGGGTGGTGCAAGGATAGTGCCGGTGAAAGATCGAGGTTACGGCAGCGCGCTGCGCGGGGGGATTGCAGCCGCCAAAGGGAAATACATTGTTTTCGGCGATGCGGATGGCAGTTACGATTTTATGGATGTTCCCCGATTGGTGGCCAAGCTACGCGAGGGTGATGACTTGGTGATGGGGAATCGGTTCAAGGGAAAGATCCACGACGGAGCCATGCCGTTGTTGCATCGCTACCTTGGTAACCCTGTTCTGAGCGCACTCGGGCGGTTGTTCTTCGGCGTTCAAGTCGGCGACTTTCATTGCGGTTTACGGGGATTTTCGAAAGCGGCATTTCAAACGATGGAGCTTCGGTCTACGGGTATGGAGTTCGCTAGTGAGATGGTAATCAAAGCGGCGCTCTGCGGGTTGCGGATCGGAGAGATTCCTATAGAACTTCGGCCAGACGGACGTAATCGACCGCCGCATTTACGAACTTGGCGCGACGGGTGGCGTCATCTCAGGTTCATGATGGTCATGTGCCCGCGTTGGCTGTTCTGGTTACCAGGACTGGTTCTGTTTTGCGTCTCGCTCTTGCTAGCGATTGCACTCGAGTTAGGGGCACTTTTTGTCGGCCCAATGCGATTCAGCATTCATACGCTTTTGGTTGCGGGAACTGGCATGATTGTCGCTGTGCAATTGATGACTTTTGCGATCTACACGGAGCGACTTGCAGGTTTGATAGGCTTGCGGGGAACGCCAAAGCGAAGTCGGGTGGGCTTGGCGAGAGTTTCGCTCGAACATGGATTGGTCGCGGGCTTATTGCTAGTAGTTATCGGATTCGGGTTGTTAACATGGCAAACCATGGCCTGGAGAGATATTGGATTCGGTCCTCTTGATCCTGAGGTCACTATGCGAGTCGTTATACCAGCGGTGGTGTGTATCACACATGGATTTCAAGTTGGTTTTGGGAGCTTTTTCTTGAGTTTTCTAAATCTAGCGGAGTTACAACTGCGTGAATAACATTAGCTCAAAAGTCGTGCTTCGACCGACGCAAGGTCGATCGAGAGCGTTTTGGAAAGTGGCGTTTGCATTTTTTGGTGCAATCTTTGTTGCTGTGTTACTAATTGCACAGATAGTTCGCAGCGGTTGGTGCAATGATGAATCGGCACATATTCCCGCAGGGTTGTATCATCTCGAAACGGGCAGAATGGATGCTTACCGAGTCAATCCGCCATTGTTTCGCATGTTAGCGGCGGTCCCGTTGCTTTTCGATCACCCAAAGATAGACTGGTTTTCGATGACTGCCCCGCAGGCACGAAGTGAATATGTTTATGCTAACAATTGGATACGGGATAACTTGGCACGAGTTCCTCGCCAGCTATGGCTCGCTCGATCAATGATACTCTTGTTTTTCTTGTTAGGTGCCTGGACCATTTTCACATGGTTATCACAGTTGTACGGTCGGGAAGCGGGTTGGTTGGCGCTTGCGCTTTGGTCGCTTTCGCCTGATGTCATTACGTACAGCGCTACCGTCGCGCCGGATTTGCCAGCGGCGGCCACCGGGCTTTTCGCTTGCTACTGGTTTTGGAAATGGTTGTACGGAAGCAAGAATGAAATCCCGTGGGAGGTCTGTTTCGGTGTTGCGTTGGCGACGCTCTCAAAATTTTCATGGCTGTTTCTGTTCGTTTTGTTTCCGTGCCTTACTCTGATCCATGACTTGTTGTCGCCTCGCCAACTTCGCGATGGCAAAATTGCAGTGCTGCAGTCGATTGCTCGCAATTGGAGCTTTGCTTGGCGACGTCTTGGGAAATTATCCCTCGCGCTTTTTTGTACGGTCGTAATAATCAACTTGGTCTATGGATTCGAAGGTACTGGACGGAGACTTGGTGATTTTGAATTCTTGAGCACTTCGCTCGGAGGCACGCACGAGTCGCGGATTGAAACGGGTAATCGATACCGTGGGACACTGCTCGGTTCGATACCGATGCCTCTCCCATGCGAAATGTTGCAAGGAATTGACTATCTGAAATGGGAGTTCGAGGAAGGCAAACAATGTTATCTACTCGGTGAACGGAAGCATCGAGGCTGGTGGTACTATTATCTAGTGGCCATGATAGTCAAGTTTCCGATCGGTTACATGGTCCTGATGGGCATTGGTAGTTTGTCGATGGTCGTATGCTACGTTCGGCGGCAGGCGATTCGAGGAGAATGGATGTTGCCATTGGTAGCTGGACTTTTTATAGCACAAGTGAGCAGCCAGACGGGCTTTACGCATCATCTTCGTTACGTGCTACCGGCATTTGGATTTCTGTACATGATGGCTGCGCGGACAATGATAGCGCTACCTCGGTGGCTAGCGACCTTCACGATCATTGTCAGTTTGTTTGGAACGATTGCCTATCATGCAACTCACATTGGCCAGGCCCATGCTCACTTCAACTGGTTGTCTGGCGGTCCTGAGAATGGCTGGCGACATTTGAGTTTGAGCAATGTCGATTGGGGCCAGAGCACATTTCGCATGGCAGATTGGGCGAGAACTCATCCGGACAAGCGACCATTGACAATTCTCTTTGTTTCCAATTTGGGAGGGCCATCACAATTGGTCGCTGATTTGAATGTCGCGACGCAGGTGAGGTGGAGTATCGGGGATTCGGATAGTGGTGTGCGTGTACCGACAGCGGGTTGGTATTTGTTGTCTCCGGAACAATTGACGCACAAAGAAAACTCGTTTTTTAGAAACGCCAAGCCTGTTTCATGGCCTTTTGCGGATATGGCTTTGTTTTACGTTCCGCAGGATGAACACTAGCTCGGATTATTCACAGGGTAATTATTGACCTGCCGAAGGGCGCTCGCCCACGGTTGGGGACGCAATGACAACCGTGGGCTAGCGCCCTGCGGCTAATGAATAAACCGGGCTAGCTCGATCGGCAACTTGCAGCATTAAGCAAGAACTGCCAGACCAAAAGATTCGATGAGGTCCTTGATTTCTGACTCCCGCAGGCTTCGAGGTCACCGAGCTTTCCGCGATTTCTAATAGGATGGGCTTCCGGTATACTATGCCGTCCATAAACACCAAATCGCGATCCAATCAAACAGCCATGCTCAAGTTCAACGCGTTCTTTCACCTGCTATTCGCAACATCTTTCTCAATTGCACTCGCTCAGTCGCCACAGGGCATAACGGGCGCAAAGGACCTACCGCCAACACTTGCCTCACAACCCGACCGCGCGATGACAGTGCTCTACCCTATAACAAAATCTATTCAGCAGTCGGACCAATATCATGATAAATCGATCGACGATCCCTTCCGTTGGCTCGAAGATGTGGATTCTGTAGATACCAAGGATTGGGTTGCTCGGCAGAATGCCGTGACCTTCGAGTACCTCAAGTCCGCCGACAAACGAAACGCAATCAAGGCACGACTCACCGAGCTCTGGAACTACGAGCGTTTTGGCTTTCCATCCAAGCATGGTGATCGCTACTTGTTCACCCATAACAATGGCCTTCAGAATCAGAGCATTCTTTACGTCGCGGATGGTCTCGAGGCCCCGCGGAGAGTTCTTCTCGATCCGAATACGCTCGTCGCTGACGGGACTGTTGCGCTCACGGGACATGTGCCAAGCGACGATGGCAAACTGCTGGCTTACGCGTTAGCAAGCGCTGGAAGCGACTGGAATACTTGGCGAGTGCGAGATATTGCATCGGGCAAAGATTTAGACGACAAAATCGAGTGGGTGAAATTCAGCTCGGTTTCATGGACCGGTGATAATGCAGGCTTCTTTTACAGCCGTTACGACAAACCCAACTCGGAAGGTGAGTTTACAGGCGTTAATTACTTCCAGAAACTCTACTACCATAGGATTGGCACACCCCAAGAATCCGATACGTTGATCTACCAACGTCCGGAGGAAAAGGAATGGGGTTTTGGAGGTGCCGTTACTGAAGACAATCAATATCTGATCATTACGGTTTGGCGAGGAACAGAGAAAAGAAACCAAGTTTTTTATTCTAAACTCAGCGACAAGTCTTCCAAGGGTGCGACAAAAGTTACCCAGTTGCTTTCCGGATTTGATAGCGATTACCAGTTTATCGGAAACGATGGTTCGCTATTCTATTTTAAGACCGACAACGACGCACCCAAGCGACGTATCATTGCCATCGCCATCGAACAACCTGCACCGCAACGGTGGAAAGAGATTGTTCCAGAGTCAGACGAAACGATTGAATCGGTAAGTTTTTTTGGAGATCGATTTTTTGTAACTTATCTCAAGGACGCAACGAGCGTCGTTCGTCAGATTTCGACATCGGGTAAGCGGCTTGCGGACCTCAAGCTGCCATCTCTTGGTACCATTGCCGGATTTGGAGGCAAGCGAATTGCGAAAGACACATTTTACACTTTCACAAACTACATCACCCCTCCCACCGTCTATCGACTGGACTTAAACGACAATTCCGCTACGACGTGGCGTCAACCGAAAGTTGCTTTCGATCCAGCCGATTTTGTAACGGAGCGAGTCTTTTACAAGAGCAAGGATGGCAGCCGCGTGCCGATGATCCTTTCGAGTAAACGAGGCTTGGAACGCAACGGCGAGCTACCAACGCTGCTCTACGCGTACGGAGGATTCAATATCTCTATTACGCCTACCTTCTCGCCTGCCAACTTAGCTTGGATGGAAATGGGAGGCGTTTACGCGGTACCGAATCTGCGTGGTGGAGGAGAGTATGGACGCGAATGGCACGAAGCTGGAATGCTGCATAATAAGCAAAACGTCTTTGACGATTTCATCGCGGCTGCCGAGTATCTGATCGCGGAAAAATACACCAATCCGACAAAGCTTGCGATCCAAGGTCGCAGTAATGGCGGACTGCTCGTGGGTGCGACTATGGTTCAGCGTCCGGAATTGTTTGCGGTGGCTTTGCCTGGAGTGGGGGTATTGGATATGCTCCGATTCCACAAATTCACAATAGGATGGGCTTGGGTGAATGAGTTTGGCAGCAGCGAAGATTCCGAACAGTTTAAGACGCTGCTGGCATATTCGCCGCTGCACAATTTGATCCCCGGTAGACGCTACCCCGCAACTTTGATCACTACGGCAGATCACGATGATCGGGTAGTACCGGGCCACAGTTTCAAATTTGCAGCACGTTTGCAAGCCTGTCAAAGCGGCCCCAAGCCTGCACTGATACGCATCGAGACCAGCGCGGGCCACGGTGCGGGAACTCCTGTGAGCAAACTTGTCGACACGGCTGCTGATACTTGGGCCTTTGTACTTAAAAACTTCGAAACCGAATAGAGTCTAATGAAGCCGCAACGGCCAAAGGCGCAACGAACATTGGCCGATTTCTTAAATCGATCCGATGCTTCCGACTCGACCGAAGTGAATGCCGACGATCCACAGATCGCTTTAACGGCCGAGGTTCTTTCTGCGCATGGCCGGATCAGGACGGATTTGCCTTCTAAGACCGCGAAGCCCGCAAGGACCACGGTGACTAAAAAGGCGAAGCCAATTCCTGAGGCCAAGCCTGAGATCGATCCAGCCGAAAAGAAACGACAACGCGAAGCTCAGATCCATGAGGCCGAGCAAATCCACAATGCCGACGCGACTGAGAAACCCGGCGCAACAACCCGCCGAGAAACGCAGGCTCGAGAGTTGCTGCGAGGTATCACGGAACTACCCGCGTTTCGCAACGCGACCGACAAGTGGGCTCAGGGCAGTAGCATCTGTTGGGAAGGGGCTTGGCTTGGCGCAGTTGCACCGATGGCGGCCGGGACTGTGCAGAGATTTCACCGCCCCATGCTGGTCGTTTTAGCTCAACATCAAGACGCAGAGACAGTGGCCCGGGACCTGGACTTTTTCCTCGACCGCAATTGTGATGTATTCCCGCCTTCCTCAGATGATATCGACGTCGACTCGCTACAACAGCAAGAAGTCATCCAGCGACTGCAGGTTCTCTCGAGA
>JAYVBW010000603.1:0-4552 GCA_043750255.1 Pirellula sp. | reverse complement strand
GGCTACAACGACTTAGCTACCGATGTTCGATAAGCAGCCAGTGCAGGGATAATTCCCGCAAGTATTCCGATCAAGATCAGACCAGGAACAATAAACGGTTCCTGTGTCGAATTGATGCTAAAGAAGTCCACATGAACACCGGTGGCCTGTTCCGTCCAAGCGTTGCTCAAGGGACCAACGGCATGCCCAACGAACCAACCGATCACGCCACCTCCCACGGCAATCAATACCGATTCAACAAAGATAATGGCAGTGATGTGATCACGCGAAGCACCCAGTGCACGCATAACGGCTATGTCCCGCTTGCGCTCGTTCATGCTATTGTAGATGCCAACCAGAATGCTGATGGCGCTAACCACACACACCAGGCTGCTGATGGCAAGCAATGCCCACTTAATGGGCGTTACAAAGATTCCCAGTAGTCCGCTGATGACGCTGATTGGCGAAACAGCCTGGGCAAACTTCGTCTTGTTCACTTGCTTTTGCAATCCAATTCCTTTCATGCCATCTGTCTTAACCAGGATGGCGGTCACTTCTCTTTTTTCGATCGGCAATCGCACTTTCGAAAACTTCGATTCACGCTCGGGTGCGGTAGCTGAGCCTTTCTTTTCGAGCCCCGATTCTTCATTGCGATCGGGTGCAACGTGCCCTTCGAGCAGATAAAATCCTTCGATATTAACAAACGCTCCGCGATCGTTGGGGGTTCCAGTCGGCTCAAGTATGCCAACAACGCGGAATCCTTGATTGTGCTGTTCACCACCAGATGTTCCATGCGATGCAAATATTTCACTTCCAAGCTGAAGCTTCATCACCGATGCTACTTGAGAGCCCACAACCGCTTCGAAGTAGCCGTTTTCTTCTGAGAAATCGACGAAGTTTTTACCTTTAGCGAACCGATAATCTAGGTCATTACTGTCCCCATGTTTGAGCAAATTAAAGTAGTCGGGTGTTGTTCCAACACAGCGAAACACATCGATGTAGTCCCCCATACACAATGGAATCGCGAAACCACCTTTGATTAAAAAGTCATAGTGACCGTTCCTTTCCGGATCTTTGAGAACTCCGCCAAGACGCTTGAATTCCTTTTGTCGCCCGTTTCCCGGCAGGTACTCCATATAGTAGGAGTACGGGATGTTTTCGACCGGCTGACTCAAGAAGAAAACGGTGTTGAAGGTTAGTTGAACATCGCTCCCCTTGGCACCGACGATCAGGTTGTAACCAACGTTGCTGGTGCGTTCGAAAGTCTTCTCGATGACTCCCGAGATGGTTAAAACCAATACAACCAACGCCACCCCCAACGCCATTGAAAGCATTGTCAATGCAGTGGGCAGTTTGCGGTAAGTAAGATTGCGAACAGCAATGGAAAACAAGTTCATCGTTCTGAATCGTCCTTAGTGGTGCTATAGGTCGGAGGTTGCGGTACGATCCGCGAAGGCTCGATTGATGAGTTCCAAACGTTCGACCCGCTCAAATCGACTTGCGATTTCGTCACTGTGCGTAACCAACAAGATTGCGACCGACTCTTCGCGACACACGTCCTTGATCAAGTCGATGATGCGCTTCTGATTGGCTGGGTCAACGTTTGCAGTTGGTTCGTCAGCGAGCAGCAACCGCGGTTTGTTTGCCAATGCGCGAGCCACAGCAACGCGTTGCTGTTGACCAACCGAAAGTTGGCTGGGTAAGTAATGCATACGATCGGACAGGCCGACTTTGCTGAGTAGTTCTTTACCACGTTCTGCGTTCATTTTTTTGCGGGCAAACGTCATGCCCAAACGGACATTTTCCAATGCAGTAAATGCGGGTAGTAAATTAAATGTTTGAAAGACGTAGCCCATCTTGTCTGCCCGAATTCGATCGCGAGTCGCTTCGGAAAAGTGGGTGAGTTCCGTGCCATCAAGTCGGATCGAGCCGCTGTCAGCCGAGACAATTCCTGAGATAATATGGAGCAGCGTTGTTTTTCCACCGCCGCTTTCGCCTCGCAGTACTACTTGCTCGCCTTCGGCAACGTCGAGTTGCGGGATATCGAGTATTAGCAATCGGTTGCCGGACGGTTCTTCGTACGACTTTTGAAGGTTTCGAATTTCTAGCATGGAGATGTCATTAGGTCGTAGAGTGGTTTGGCTATAGAGTGGTTTGGCTAGGGTAAGGCTACGAATAGAAACCAGCCCCAGTTCAGTTGTTTAACCCGCGCAGCGGCGGGCCCTGGATTGGCGGCCTGTTTTTCAGGTCCCTCGGCTGCGCCGGTTAAACAGGCAGCAGGTCCTGCGGTTGCGGCAGGTTATCCATTTCGGTCGAAGCGTTTGCTCTTCATAACACGGTCGATTTCGCGACCTGCGTCCGCTTTCTTTAGCGTCTCCCGCTTGTCATGGAGTTTCTTTCCCTTGCAAAGGGCGATCACGCATTTGGCTTTACCGCGTTCCGCAAAGTAAACGCGCAGGGGAACCATCGTGAGGCCACGCTCCTTGGATCGCCCCACAAATCGGAGCAATTCGTTTTTATTCAAAAGCAATTTGCGAACGCGTTTGGTGGGATGGTTCCAGATGGAGGCTTGTCGATACTCTTCGATTTCACAGCCGACCAGCCAAAGTTCACCGTCTTTGATGCGAGCGTACGCCTCTTCGATGGAGCATTTTCCATTGCGCAGGCTCTTCACCTCGCTGCCGTGCAGTACAATTCCGCATTCAATGGAATCTAGGATCTCGTATTGGTGTTTGGCTTTGCGATTGTCGGTCACCATTTTGTGTGTGGGTGTGCTGGTCGCTTTGGAAACAACGGATTTAGCGTCTTTGTCTTTTGGCTTGGTGGGCTTTGGCTTGGTGCTTGGTGCCGTTGGCTGCGATTTTTTATTCAATGTCTACCTGCTCACGTTTACTTTTTGCGAAGGGAGCTCAAAAACAGCAAAAGTTTCGTTGAACTCATTGTGGGATGGATACAGGATTGGTAGCAATGGTGGAATCTGCCCGGCGACACGACGGTCTAACAGAACATAGCGGATGCCGTACTTGGCATGCAACTCCCAGAGTTCTTCAGTAGTCCACGGTTGAAGGATCTTTTCTTTGTCGAATCGGTATGCGTCGGAGAGTCGCTGACTCCATTCGACCAACGCTTCCGCGTTCTGAGGTGCATCTTTCCAGCAAGCTAATTCAGGTCGACCAGTATGCCACTTGAAAGACTGTTGACGCCGAGGAGTCAGCCAAAGCGATTCCGGGTCCGAACGATCTCTGATCCATTCACAGACACGAAGCCAATCCTCGAATTGTTTGACTTGTTCTGACGCTGTGTCGGATTTCGACACAAAGTGAGCTTTGTCACCTGCGGGAATGACTTCTTTGGAATTCGTATCAAATCGGTAACCAAGGAGTATAAGTCCGGGGACAAGTACACAGGTCCAGGCAAGCCATCTCGCTCCTAAGGGACTTGGCCTAAACGTCAGTTTTCCATAGGCAAAGGAAACGACCAGCGAACCAATCATCATGGGCATCGCTACATCATTCCACCGGAATAGATAGAACCGAAGCAGTTTCGAGGTAAGTTTCGGAAACGCATTGCCGAACGCCACGTCGATCAAAAGCCCGAACAGGGCAACAGCAAAGCCAAAGAGTCCCCATCCGATGACAAGTTGCAAGCCTCTGGGAATTGTCGCAAAAACATTGGCTGCGGGGGTTTTGGGTGATAAAGCTGCGTTTTCAGTGGAACCGTCGGCACTAGTCTTGGGCGTCGCGTGTAGGTGCCATTTCGAACGGGTCACCATCCAAATCATAATGCATGCACAAAGGAGTTGGATTCCGAAATTTTGCCAACGAATCAAGCTAAACCGTGTGGGAGCCAAATGGTGTCCGAGTCGCATGTAGACTTGTTTCATAGCACTTTCGCTGGCCAGTACCGGATCGGTTCCCCAATCGATTGCAATTGCCGGAACCGCACCGACAATGACTCCAACGAGGCACACGGCCCACCCCGCTCGGTGCATCGCAAACCATCGAGAAAAATCTCGAAAAGAGATGGATTTCGGACCGTTATCAGTCTGTTTGCAGCAATCGATTATCAAAGAAACGGTTGCAACACAAACGATTACCCAAATTCCGGTGACAACGTGATACGCCGCAGCACCCCCGAGCAGAGCCCATGCCAAAGTCCATCGTTGCCGAATGGCGAGTGCGAGTCCAGCAAAAATGAGGGCGTAGGCAATTCCTTTGGATTCGCAGCCGCCAACGACCCATTCCCCTGCCCAGTGCCCATAGTGAAGCCCGACCAGCCACAAAAGCCCCCAGCTGCATGCGATCAGCGGCGCTTCGCTATTTAACCGTCCAAAACGAAGTGAGCGCTGGGGTTGGCAAGGCGTTCGACAATCCAACCACAGTGATCTGCCCAGCATTGTCCAACCAATCGCTAAAAAGATCCAAGTCAGGAATCTTCCTGTCCAAACGGCCCAGGCCATCGGCATGCATTGCGTCAAATAGCCAAAGCTAGCAAAAAAAAGCCAATGTGCATCTCCAGACTCCAAAAACAAATCTCCCTTTCCGAAACTGGCGTCCCAAAAGTGGGCTGCTTT
>JAYVBW010000602.1:0-1594 GCA_043750255.1 Pirellula sp. | reverse complement strand
CCATGCTGGCAGGCAATAACTTTGCGATGTCATTTCGCTCGCAGAAAGTGTTCGACAAACAGCGACCCCAGAGCAACCGCCAATCCAATGGTGACTTGGTCTGCCCCAATGCGTACCAATTGGCAGATCGTTCCAATAAATCGATGGCTTTTTGTCCTCCGATGGATTCGATGATTTGGTCTTTTTTCATTCGGTCTTGTTCCCGCTGCAGCGCCAACTGAAGAAGCACGGGCGAGGTGTTACTCCACACTTGAGCCCAAGCACCGGTGGGCGGAGACGCGATCATTTGATTCATGCGATAATCGAAAAGAAGCGAATCCGCAAAAGAACGCATTGCAACTGAGTTTTCTTTAAGCAAAGCGTTTTCGCTCGCCCAAATTTTGGCCATTTCACGTACTCGGTCAGGTGTTTGCTCCTCAAGCAGCTTCTTCTCCTCGGCTTTTGTCCAGTCAACCATGGATTCAGCAACAGAAAGCGATCGAACGGAATCAACCAAATAGAAAATCGCCAATCCGCAACCGGCAGAGACCACGATACCTAGCAATCCGTTACGAAGCCAAGGAATACTCTTGGGAGTTACGGTCTCGACGGACCGTGTCGAGTCGCTCCGATTCCTCTTTCTAATAGGAGCAATTTCAGCGTTTCGAAGCGTTCCTTGAACGGATCCTATCAGCACACATGCCGGTATGAAAAGGGCAGGAAGAATTATTGCAAAATCCACAAACGAATGAAGCGATTGGCTAATTACTAAGTAGGCACCGGCAAGTTTGGAAGGGAACGCGAGCCCCCAGTTATCCTTTGCAGCCGGCCGTTGAAGTCCCGAAAGGATCTTAACGATAGCTAATAATAATACGGCGACTCCAATATATCCAAGCTCAACTCCGCATTGCGCATAAAGACTTTCCGCGTGATAAAACCATCCCTGTGATGAAGGCTCCTGGAAAGGCAAATAAGCAAAATGAAATGTTCCAAGTCCGCTTCCGAGCCAACCGTAAAATTTCATTGCCTTCCATGCTACATTCCAAATATAAGCTCGGCCTTCACGTAATTCGCTCTCGATATCGATTTCCGAAAGACTCTCTAACCTCGCATACGCTTTGTCGTCGACTTGAAAACCAACCATACATGCGACAAAGGCTGTAGTCACAATGACGGCAACGGCCCAGCTTCCGTGACTTCGGTTTTTTGCATTCGCAATTAACGATGCAATGATGATGGCACCCAGGGCGCTCACGGCGGCACCACGGCATAGACTAATCAGCAAAGCAGCGACGATACTGACCAAACACAATACGGCCGCAATCTGCGCCGTATTCAGGTCGGCTAACGAATCCTCAGCGAAACCGCGAATTTTGGAAATGATACTCTTGTCTGCAAAGCGATAGCGAGTGTCCGTGGAAGAGCGTTGCGTATTCAGTAAAGTCCAGCCTAATAATCCTACGCAACCGGCGATACAAATATTGTAAAAGCCCCCCGCAGAATTTTTGGAAACAAATGTCGCGAAAGAGCCTCCCGATCTTAGCCCAAGGAAATTCTCTGACTGATACGAAATCGCACCTTGAATGCCAACGCAGGCAATCAATATGCCAATTGC
>JAYVBW010000601.1:0-4886 GCA_043750255.1 Pirellula sp. | reverse complement strand
TGAGGCCTGCCATGGCCCAGGTCAAAAGCATCAGGACTTTCATACTCCAGGCCTCGAGCGACGTACCAGTAAGGATCCGGTAGTAAACCCGGCGAAAGGTGATCATCGCGTGTCTGCGGAAATTTGTGGTCAATGCCATGCATACTTTAAGCCTCCCGACATGGAAGCGTTTAGCAAGACCGGTTATGCATATCGGGCTGGAGGTAAACTTAGCAAGACCCACCATATGATCACACACGCCGAAATGAAATCGCAATTAGAAGCAGGAGAACATCCCTTTTGGAGTGATGGAACCTGTCGCGTGTCGGGTCGGGAATACTCGTCTCTCGTGGATTCACCCTGCTACCAACGAGGGGAGATTTCATGTATTTCTTGCCACTCGTTGCACTCCAGTCAGCCTGATGATCAATTGGCAAAGGGAATGGAAAACAACCTCGCTTGTATCCAATGCCACTCCGATTTCGAGAATCGGATAGAGGCGCATACGCATCATAAAACCGACTCAAGCGGTAGCCTTTGTTACAACTGCCATATGCCGCATACGACTTTTGGACTGTTAAAAGGAATTCGCAGTCATCGGATCCAAATTCCGAGAGTCCTTAGCTCAGTCAAATCCGATCATCCTAATGCTTGTAACCTCTGCCATCTTGACCGCACGCTTGAATGGTCATCAGAGAAACTGCGAGATTGGTATGGACAGCCTATCGCTAAGTTAACCGAGGATGAACGTGAGGTCGCAGCTTCCTTGCTTTGGTTGTTGCGTGGTGATGCTGTTCAACGGGCGATTGCGGCATGGCATATGAGTTGGCCACCTGCACTCGAGCCTTCAGGAGAAGACTGGCAATTGCCTTTTTTAGCACAGTTATTGACGGATGATTATTCGGTCGTACGTTACGTGGCCGCCCGTGCATTGAAGCGATTTCCCGCATGGAGGGAGGATGCATACGACTTCGTCGGTCCACCATCGATTCGCGAGTCTATTCAACGGCAGACTGTTACCAACTGGGCATCTACTGCATCACCAACTCCTGCCGAGCGAGCTGGTCCAACTCTCACGGAGACACAGAAGGTTGGCTTGGTTTTCGAGAAACTTCAAGAACTTCTAAAGCGACAGGACAAGCGACCTATCGTTCTCCCTGAGTAGATGAATGTCAACCACGACAAAATGCAAAATTTGGAACTTTCTTTATATTTAGTTGCGATCTTCGGCACGACTGGTGTGTTGTTAAGTTTCGCTCGCCGCGCTGGGAAATCGATCTGGCCCGTATTGATTCTGTTGTTTTGCGGACTGGTTGGCGCGGTGGTTTGGTTTCCCCCCGATTACGATTTTCAATTGCTCAAGAAAGAAGCGCCTTCCGTTGGCCGCTCGGAATTTGCAAGCTCAGACGCGTGTCGACAGTGTCATATTGGACATTACGAGAGTTGGCATCGCTCGTATCACCGTACGATGACCCAACTGGCCTCAGAAAAATCGGTGAAAGCTCCATTTGATGGACGGTTACTCGAATCGAACGGATCGACCAACAAAGTCGATCGAAATGGGGACTGGTTTTTTGTGGAAATGAAAGACCCAGACGCGAATTCTAACGAGGGTTCATCCGATTCGTCTCGGATAAATTTGCCTGTTGTAATGACCACGGGTTCGCATCATCTGCAAGCGTACTGGGTCCCGAGTGAACACGGCAACAAAGTCAGGCTATTTCCGTGGGTTTATCACATTGATTCAGGCCGTTGGATTCCAAATGCTGATTCCTTTATCCTTCCTCCTGAATTCAGTCGATTGCCACCGGACTCGAAACAATACGGGCAGGTGTGGAACAACAATTGTATTGTTTGTCACAGCGTTGCAGGTGACGTGGGTTACGAACTGGGAAATTGGAAGAGTCGCGTGGCGGAACTTGGGATTTCATGTGAGGCTTGCCACGGTCCAGGCGCAGCGCATGTCGCGCATCAACAGAATCCCTTAACGCGTTATACACATTATTTTTCGGGAGCGGTCGATCCCAGTATCGTTAATCCCGCAAAACTATCGCCACACAAGTCATCTGAGATTTGTGGACAATGCCACGTCGCTTTCGACGAACAATCCCCCACGTCCTACAATAGTTTTCGGGCCGGTGGCGACTTTCAAAACACATTCAAATTGGCCGATAGCCACAATGCAGAAGATCAGCGTTTCTGGCGGGACGGCACGATGCGTGTTGGTGGCCGAGAATTCTCTGGGATGAAGGAGTCCGCTTGCTACCTAAAGGGTGGCATGTCCTGCTTGTCCTGTCATTCGATGCATTCAAGCGAGCCAAACAAGCAGATGCGTGCGGAAATGCAAAGTGACCATGCTTGTCTGCAGTGCCATGAAAAGTTAGCCAACGATATTTCCCAGCACACGCATCATTCTGTCGATTCCACCGGTAGCCGTTGCTACAATTGTCATATGCCTTACACCAGCTACGCGCTCTTTACGGCAATTCGCAGTCACCGCGTCGACTCGCCTAGCGTTGCATCGAGCGTGGCCTCAGGAAGACCCGTCGCATGCAATCAATGCCATGTCGACCAGTCACTCGGCTGGACGGCTGACCATATGGAACAATGGTACGGGACGCCGCGTCCAGAATTGGACACAGATCAAAGCGAAGTGTCTGCTACACTGCTTTGGCTGCTTCGAGGCGATGCTGTGCAAAGGTCTTTGGCCGCTTGGTCGCTTGGTTGGAAGCCGGCGCGGATCGCTTCTGGCGAGGGATGGCAAACGCCCTTCTTAGCGCAATTGCTTGACGATCCTTATTCCGTGACTCGGTACATCGCGCAACAGTCCTTAGGGAACCTTGGAGTAGCGTTGAAGGAATACGATTCGCTCATTTCGCTGGACGAAAGATCTCCTATTGCTCCATCGCTTCAACACGGAACATTTCCGAGTCAGCGGACACCCCATGCAGCAGGTTTAGAGCCCCTATTGGACACAAAACAGCGACTGAACTTGGGCATGCTTCAAAAACTCTTGAAGCAGCGAGATGATCGCCCTGTAACACTCTACGAATAGTTTTCAAACCCACGCCAAGGCTACTGGAACGGATATTTTTGTGACCAAATCGAACCCGACAGCAATCGAAGACGGCTCACGACTGGCTTTAAGGCACATGCATTTCGGTTGGTGGTCATTGGCAGTCTATGTCGGGCTTGGAATTGCACTTGAAACGCTACATGGATTCAAAATAGTTTGGTACCTTGGCGTGAACGCCGAGACAAGACGCCTGATGTGGACCTTGGCGCATAGCCACGGAACATTGTTATCGCTATTGCAGATTGTCTATGCTCTGACGATACCCAAGTTATCTTCCAAGACCAGCAGCAGCCAAGTCCGGGCGTCCATTTGCCTGTTGGGTGCTGGCTTGCTCATGCCGATGGGGTTTTTTCTAGGAGGAGCGTTTTGTTATTCGGGCGATCCAGGAATGGGAATCCTTCTCGTTCCACTTGGTGGACTCCTCCTGCTGATCGGGGTCACGTCCGTTGCATGGTGCGTTCATTTGGATTTCCACTAATAAAGTCACGGAGACGCCTGAGACAACAAAAACGTCTTGAATTAGCATGAATCCGGATGATCCATATAATACGGATACCGGTTCTGTTACACTGGGGACGAATACTCCCTCTTTCCCCAAAGTCTGCACAGCGTTGTTTTGATACCTTCCACGTTAATCATAAGGAAAACATCTTGTCAAATTCAAAGAGCTTTTTAGCAGCCGAGGGTAGTAGCTCGGATACAGGCACTACGCCGCTTGCGTCTACCTCTAAAACGCGTTGGATAGTGGCCATACTCGCAACGGGCATTTTTGCTTGGATGGCTTTTACTTATCCTCCCAAGGTGTGGCGAATCCCGGAGGAACTCGCCAATGTCGGCGCGCTCAGCCCAAAAGCAGATCAAGATAAACTGGCTGCAGTCAACAACGAAAACATGTGGAAAAACACTCTGCTTAAGTTTGGATTAGCCGGATCGGCGTTTGGGCTCATCGGATTTTTCATGCTCGACAAGTCGTGTAAGAGCCGGAGCATCGCTGCCACTACGCTTGGATGCGGAATCATTTCAGGTTTGACTGCTGGCACCGTAGGACTTCTAACTCGGCGTTATCTTGATGCAGACCACCAAATACCCTTAATTTCAACGGAAGCAAGACCCCTTTTCTGTGATATTATTATTTTTTCCATTCTGAGTATTGTTCTGTTAATACCCTATGCTATTCAGATTCGATTCAACGTCTCTCCCTCTGAGCGGGGTAAGTCTTTTTCCGTTCTGCTTGCAGGTTTATTAACCGGAATATTGGTTCCTGTAATTGGCGCTTTTATATTGCAAGGACAAACTAGCATTTTTCCACCTGCCCCTGCCGACTTGACGGCTCTTTGGTTGGGCGCTCTGTCCGTGTTTGCTATGATAATGATTGTTTTCTCGGGAAAAACGACAAAGAGGAGTGATTCGGCAAATGCTTATCCGTTTGACGGTCACAGCTAGGAATTAGTTATGGGCAAGTTATTGCGTCTAGTTATTCTGGCGCCCTGTGTGTTGGCTTGTGCAGGCTGCCGCGACAGCGCGCCTGCAGTAGCCTCAATTTCAGCGACTGCCAAAGCAAGAATTGCTGAGATAGCCGCCAGTCCAGTTCAGAACATTGAAGTACCTGGTACCGATTCCGTCGATGGCATTCATCCAATTGACCAAGTCCCGCAAGGCAAGCGATTTCGACAAGCCTCCGCTGCAGTGGACCGTGGCGACTTCATCGAAGCGGAGCGCATTGGTTCCGAGTTGGCTGCGGATTCCCAATACAATGTGTTGTCGTCCGCCGTTCAAGGACTGATCCTAGCAAAAAAGGGGAATCTCGACGAAGCGTTACGGATCGCCGAAG
>JAYVBW010000600.1:0-2782 GCA_043750255.1 Pirellula sp. | reverse complement strand
GGAAGTCGACAAGTTTCAAAATGGCGATGCGACCGCATTCTTGATTTCGCTCAAGGCGGGAGGGACAGGATTAAATTTGACCGCCGCTGACTATGTAATTCATATGGATCCATGGTGGAATCCTGCTGTGGAGGATCAAGCCACGGACCGTGCACACCGCATCGGTCAAGACAAGCCGGTGATGGTTTATCGCATCATTGCAAAGGACACCATCGAAGAAGAGATTCTCAAACTGCACGAAACGAAACGAGACCTTGTGGCTGGTATACTGGACGGCACACATTCCGCCGCGAAATTGTCCACGAAGGATCTCATCGAACTTCTTCGAAGTTAACAGCAAAAGAAAGTGGGCTTCAACGCCCAGGAAGCCAATGATTCGAACCCTATTTTGCGTATTCGTTTTTACCTCTTGTTCGCGAGGTATTCTAGCAGATGATAGCGCTAAAGCATCTGTGGTCAAAATCCATACTACGCAGCGCAATCCCGAATTCTACACACCCTGGAACAAAGCAAATCCGACCGAGAGTTTCGGAACTGGATTTGTAATTGATGGGCAACGCATCGTGACCAATGCTCACATTGTTCAATATGCAACGCAAGTTTACGTTCAACCGGATCAGTCCGACGAAAAACTAGAAGCTACCGTCGAAGCAATTTCGTACGGTCTCGATCTTGCTGTTTTGAAACTGGAAAATGCCGAGGCGATCAGCCGTATTCCGCCGTTGGCCATCGAGAACTCCATCGCTCCTCTGCGATCGGAAGTAACCGTGTATGGCTTTCCGATTGGAGGAAACCAGATCTCGATTACCAGGGGAATTATTTCTCGAATCGAATACACAATGATCTGGCGGAATCACTATGGATTGAGGACTCAGATTGACGCTGCTGTCAATCCTGGCAACAGCGGTGGTCCCGCAATCTCGGATGGCAAAGTAATTGGAGTTACCTTCAGTGTCGTTCAAAATGCAAACAACATCGGCTACCTGATTCACTCGATGGAATTGATTTCTTTCCTAAAGGACATAGAAGATGGCAAGTGCGACGGTGCTGGTTGTATTTGGGACTATTTTCAACCTACGGAAAACACCGCTCTACGAGCGAGACTCAAGCTTCCGAAGAGTTCTGGGGGCGTCATGATTAACGGACTGCGTGAGCCCGAAGGGCATCCGCTGCAAGTCAATGACGTCATCACCAAAATAGGATCGCATGCCATCGATTCGCAAGGCAATGTAAAGGTTAGCGACTTGACCCTGAGCTTCATTTACTTTTGTCCCATCCTTGAAAAGGACGGCATGGTCCCATTGACTGTTTGGCGAGACGAAAAGGAAATAGAAGTGAACTGCCCGGCACCCAAAGATATACGGTTACTGTTGCCGTATCTCAGCGGCGGCTATCCTCGGTACTTTATCTATGGGCCATTGACTTTCGAAGCCGCAACTGGCGAGCTAGCCCATGCACTGTTGGCAGATAGTAAATGGGGTACGGTCTTGGGGGCACGCAAGAGCCCCTTGCTTTCGGAATTGCAGAGTCGTCCAACGGAGTCTCTTCAAGAGTTGGTTATCGTACCCACTAAGCCTTTCTCACATCGAAGCACAAAAGGATACAGAACGTCCGCGTTCTGCGTCGTGAGTTCAATTAACGGAATCAAAATTCGCAGCTTGAAGCATCTCGTTGAAGTACTTCGAGACTGTACGGATGAGTTTGTGGAAATTGCTTTTGCGGAACTCGGTGTTGAAAAACTAGTGTTCAATCGCAAGGAGGCCTTTTCTGCGACCGAGTCCATCTTAACGGACAATAGTATACGAAAGCAGTACTCGGACGACTTGGCTGAAACCTGGAACGGTGGCAGGCCAAAGTAAATCCGTCTGTCTCACGTAGATCCGGCTTACCTCAGTCGGACATTTTTCTGGCGAAGCTGGCAAATCTAGTCGCTCGTGTCAGCCTGAGGACAGGCTGACCTACGTGCAATAGCCTGAGGACAGGCTGACCTACTTTTCCAATAAAATACGCAGCATTCGGCGGAGAGGCTCGGCGGCTCCCCATAGCAACTGATCACCTACCGTAAAGGCAGTTAAATAATGCCCCGGTTGAGTTGGGTCCAGCGCGAGCTTGCGAAGTCGGCCAACCGTACAAATGAGTCCTCCAGTCACCGCTGCTGGCGTTAACTGTTGCATGGATGCGGACTTTTCGTTGGCGATGACTTTCGCCCAGGAATTGGCTCTACCGAGCATGTCTTCGATCTCGTCGATGGGCACATCTCGCCTCAGCTTAATCGTCAACGCTTGACTATGACATCGCATCGCCCCAATCCTAACGCATAGACCGTCTATGGGGATCGTATCGGGTGAGAGCCCCAAAATCTTGTTCGTCTCGGCTCGACCTTTCCACTCCTCACGGCTCTGGCCATCCCCCATGTCCTTGTCAATCCATGGAATCAAACTGCCGTTCAAGGGTGCTCCGAAGTGTTCGATCGGATAGTCACTGGAACGGATCGTGGCGGCGACTTGGCGGTCGATTTCGAGAATCGCCGCAGCGGGATTGGCGAGTAGGCTCGAAACGCTACTGTGAGCGACACCCATTTGGGATAATAGCTCTCGCATGTTTTGAGCACCCGCGCCAGATGCCGCTTGATAGGTCATGCTGGTCATCCATTGAACGAGATCGTTTTGAAATAATCCATGCATGGCCATCAGCATCAGCGAGACGGTACAGTTGCCGCCAACGTAGGTCTTAATGCCTTTTGCAATTCCCTCGCGAATAACTCGATCGTTAACGGGATCCA
>JAYVBW010000599.1:0-13753 GCA_043750255.1 Pirellula sp. | reverse complement strand
TTTCAATTCGTTCACAACACCCGAAAACGTGGAAAAGCACTGCTCCAATCACTCGTCGAGCGACTACTCGCTTGACCTCCCCGAAACACCGTATGAGCCTCGGATTTTTACGCCCAATCATCCCGCCCAAGTCTTCTGCAGTGATCCGTGTCGTCTATTCGCCAAGAAATTGGATTGGAAAGCTGCCCAGAAACGCGCCGATGACAAATACCGCCGCACCGAAAGCGGAAAAGAAAAACGCCGGGCACAATCGAAACGCCGTCGTTTGCGGATCAAAGCAGAACACGACACTAGTAAACTAGCCCCGCTATCGTTGCGCGTGGGCGATACAAATCGACGCCCAAAAAAAGTTCCCGAAAGAAATTCCCCTGCCGAAGGCCTGGGTGTTTCGTCTCGTTCGAATTGGCCCCAAGAGTTCCTCACGCGAAATACTGTAGTCCTCATTGCTACAACGACTTACGTGCGGCCATCACACGAGTAAGACGATGGTTTGAGTCGCTACCTATTCCTGGTTCCATCGGGCCTCACAATGCTATGCGCATCCTTCTCGCTAGGCCCGGTTCGTGTGAAGCACATAGGGCATGGAGATCGACGCCGATACGCTGTTGAACCTGTAACGGGTTCCAAAAACGTGCGAGGCCATCGACGATGCCACTTTCCAATGAGTTGTCACTGCTCCTAACGCAGTCTTCACAGAGCGACCCGGTTCGAAGTCTAGACCTAACTGCGTTCGATCTGCGATTGGATCGATTCCGGCTCGTTCAGCCCAAAGCCGAACAGCTCATGCGTCGATCGCTCACTAAGTACGGTCAGCTTGATCGACTTCTGGTCAGCGTATAGAGGGCTGCCAATCTACGCAGCGGCAAACGATCTATCGATCAAGCCAACCTGCGAAACGCAACCAGAAACAAGCAACCGGACCGACGACACGGCGGAACCAAAAAAACAGCAACAACACTCCGAGCCACCCCGCGAAACTGGCCTAGTTCTCGACCGCGATTGATACTTTATGCCGTTTCACATCGCGAGGTATAAAGTGCTCAGGTTGAATGTCGTTTTCCTGTTCGGTAAGAACCGGATCAATTCAAGGCCCTCCTTTTTGGAGATACGCAACCTCGCAACGTGCAAGAGGTGGAATACATGGCTCATGATATCATCGAACAAGTGGTCGCAGAAAATGCACATGGCGCATCTTTGGGAGTAACACTCGGCAATATTGTTTTCGACGACCTTAGTGTTTTCCGCCCATACGCACTTCCTCAAGCATCACTTTATCACCAAGGAAGATGGCTGGATGGGACCAGAACCACATCACCACATTGTGAACGTTACTGTTTGCGGCAGTTGGTGGCGAGGTGCGCCAGACGAGCTAGGTATTCCACATGCAACCATGAGCGACGGTGGACCAAATGGGTATTCGATCATATCCTTCGACTGTACAAAATATGATTTGGAGTTTCGCGCAGCCCGTCGCCCAGCGGATCATCAGATGAACATCTACTTGCCTCAGGAAATTACGGTTGCCGATGCGATCACGACCGCCATGGTCGTAAACGTATTCAATGGATCCAAGAGGACGCCAACTCCAGGCAATCCGCAGCCCTCCCCACGAGCTTTGACACCGCGTCCTCCGAGGCGGCCATAGATTTTTAGACCACCTGTGCCACACAACTTCATGGCTCAATAACGTATTCTTCACCATTCCAACACAGCCAAAGGGTACGATGCCTCCAAAAGCTAGCAAACCAACTTTGCTAGCAAACCAACGCTGCTCACTAAGGAGAAGACCGTGATTGCGATTAGAAATCGAGGCATTGTTCCGATTGAAACGTACTCCACTGCCGCCACTGAAGTATTCGATTTACTTCAAACTGGCGACAAGCATTGGGACATCTCCGTTTCCAACATCTTTTTCCAGGCTAGGCAGTTAGCGGCCAGAGCGGTTTCTGAAAATTCAGAAACGTCGCTTGTCGTCTCTGCATTGCTGTTTCGTCCATGTCAAATTCTCGCCTGCGGATCCTTTCAAGCCGGCGATTGGACGAGTGACTCTCTTCATGAAACAGGAACCTTTGATTGGTTGGTCAAGAACTTTGGCGACGAAGTTGCTGAGGTGGTTAGATTACAACCCGCTGCAAAACGATTCTTAGCCTCGGTCATTCCCAAGTACTTTAGCCGTCTCAACACCTGCTCCCAGCGAAGCATTTTTCGGGAGGGTGGATTCATGACGATGACGGAGCGAGTGGCTTTTGGTAAGAATCGCTTCCACCAACATGCGATGAAGTTAGTGAGCTGGATCGATCTTGGAGTTGACCGCTACCTTGACCTCCCGGAGATGGATTTCTTCCTTCCGTTTGTTAAATCCGCATTAGTGGTCGGAATACGACAGGAATCCGTATAACTCTCTAATCAATTAACTGCCGATGACTCCACCGTCGCGCTTTCGTATATGCTTGGAGGCAATCTGAACTTGACCGCGAGGAATTCGACGCGAATCTGTCTGGCATGCGATTGTCGAGGGCCTACGATTCCGTGGAGCGCCTAGTGGAAACGATGGGCCCGATCGAACTTAACGGAGTCAGAGCAGACGTCATTCGTGAAGCGCATTCAGACGCGCCCAAAGCCAAATTCATTATCCACGCGGGGGACTTGATCAATCACGCTCAATCTGACGCTGAATGGGGTGAATGGTTCGGAGCGGGCGCTTGGCTCAATGCGATGATTCCAAGCGTACTGGTTCCAGGCAACCACGAAATGCAAAAGGGTGCTGACGGAAAGAGTGTGCTTTCGCACCATTGGCGTCCTCAATTCACGTTGCCCCAAGATTGCCCTGAAGGTCTGGAGGAAACTTGCTATGCGTTGCAGTATCAAGACGCGTTGATTGTGTCTATGAATGGCAATGAAAAACTTGAACAGCAAATAGAATGGCTAGATGTCGTTCTCAGTAAAAACAAACAACGCTGGGTCATTTGCAACTTCCATCATCCGATTTTCTCGACAGCCAAAGACCGCGATAATCCCAAGCTCCGAAGTCTTTGGAAGCCGATACTGGACAAGTACCGTGTCGACTTGGTGCTTCAAGGCCACGACCATTCCTATGGCCGAACAGGACTCGATACTCCGAAAGCAAATCCTGAGACGGTCGGCAACGGATATCGTCCGAGTCCGGCATTGGTTTATCCAAGTGTTGGCTCCGTAGTCGCTCATGAACTTGGTCCTCGCGATGCGATGCCGTCCTACGTCTGCGTCCCAAACCAAGGGAGCCAATTCTTGGGCAGCGGATACTTGAGCAACGCATGCGGTCCGTTCCCACTCGGTGCCGATCCGGCCCGCTCCAACTTCTCAGTTCGCGACCTAAATTTGCCAAGCGGCATTGATGAAAAAAGATTTGAACGCCGCAAAGCTTGGAAGGAAATGGTGGATGCTCTGGCGGCAGAGCCAGCCGACAACCCGCTCGGTGTCGAAGACTACATTACGACCGTCTATCACTTGCTAGGTATCGATGGTGCGAAGTCGTTGATGTCCCCTGGCGATCGGCCGCAACCGATTGTTACCAACGGCAAGGTGGTTCACGGTCTATTGGCATGATTTTTCTATCGTGATCGGCATTATCGCACCTACTCGGCACTAACGTTTTCATGACACATTATCTTCGTAATCTGTTCTGGTTGTGTATCTTGGCTTGTTGCGTATGTGGACAAGCAAACGGTGGCAATCCATCGCTTGAATTGATCACGCCCTCGGTAGGGACACGAGGTGATGCGTTTACAGTGGTGGCCAAAGGTGCGTCGCTCAAGTAGTACTTTCCAACCGCACAGTCTTGGGAACACTCGAATCCGATGACGTCGACAAGTTTCAAATTCAAGCCAAAGCTGCAGAACGAATCTCTGCCGAAGCGGTCGGCGTTCGACTTGGTGTATCTCTGCTCGACACAACACTGACGCTTCGCGATCCATCTGGACGAGTTCTCAAGCGAGTCGACGATACACCGATGCTAAATCAAGATCCCTCCTTTTCCATTTTGGCTCCAGAGGATGGGCTGTATACTATCGAGATCACGACTGCGGGTGCAAACGCGGACGCTGATAGTCAGTACGCACTGCACATTGGCAATTTCCTAAGGCCATTCAGTGTCTTTCCTCTAGGAGGGAGAGCTGGAACCGAATCCGATATAAAATTCACGTCGTCCGAAATCGACCAAGTTGATTCTTTCCAAAAGAGAATGCGATTTGATTCAGGACTCAACGGTACACAGCATATCGAATTGACAGAAGGCGATTTTGTTTGTCCCACTCCGATCCCGTTGCGTATCAGCACCTACGATCAAGTTTGCAATGAACTGAATTTACCGGAGTCGCGTGTCGGCACTGGAGTTGTTCCGATCCTCGAAGGTGTGGCTAAGAATGCAATGATGGCTCCAATCGCGGTACATGGAGTGCTTCGTGAAGCTGGGGAGGTCGACTCGTTCAGCTTCACGGTTCATCAAGACGGCGTCATGTCTCTAGATGTGTTCGCTTCTCGGTTAGGCTCGCTGTTGGATGCTGTAGTCGAGATTCGATACCAAGCGGATAGAGTCGTTTCGAGTGGCGATGACTTCGATAGTCATGACACTCGGTTGGTTTTCGAGAGCAAGGCCGAGATGACCTATACTGTTTCCATTCGAGACAAACGGGGGAACGCGGGTGCTGCCTACAGCTACTGTGTAGAAGTGTCACCTTTACAACCATTAGTCACTGCGTTCCTGCCGAGGCGCAACAAACTTTCTCAATTTGGCCAAACGATAGCAGTTCCCAAGGGCAATCGGGCTCTTGCGTTCATCGGTGTTCGCCGCGATCGATTGGATGGGGATGTAGGACTTTCCTTTCATGGGTTACCACAGGGTGTTTCCATCGATTGTCCTCGCGGGAAAGCTCGACGAGAGCCCGTTGTACACGTTGATGGCGCACTTGGACACACCCAAGATGCCACCCAACAGACCTCAAGTCCCACAACGCGAATTGAACGTCATTGAACGTTGGATTGTTAGTGGACTGGCCGAAGAGACCAGGCCAGCGAAAAGTAAGCTACAAGAGCAAGAGAGCAAACCGCAAAGCGCCCCGCAATCGCAAACAGTCAATTCGCCATCCGTCGTTCATTATTGAGCTCGAAAAATATTCCATTCTCAGGTTGCTCTCATGTTCAATGAGTATATTTAGCCTGTTCGTGGTTTTCGAAATACCGACAGTCGGCGATGGCGAATCACGTTTGTAAATCAAATACCTAGTCTAAGGAGAATTGAGATGTTGAAGAGAGCTGCAATGGTGATGATGTTTTTCTGGGGTTTCAGCGCTGCGATTGCTGGTACGCCGCAAAAGTGGGACGATCTCCCAAAGGCTGTTCGCGACACAGTGCTAGCCAACGGCGGAACGTCGGGGATGGTCGTTGATTTAGAATCGCAAAAATTAAATGGAAAGAAAGTCTACGAGGCGGAGATCAAAGGAAAAGGTGGGGATATCATTGACCTGGTTATCACCGAGGATGGCAAGCTCGTCGAAACCAAGACTGACGGTGCTGCTGATGCTGCGGCAGAACGCGCTGCTCGAGGTGACGAAGTTTTGAAAGGTGTGAAGTTCAGTAATCCTCGAAATATCACGAACCCGTATCTCCCGCTTTCGAGCACTAAGCAAGATGTTCTCGAAGGGATGGAGGGTGGAGCCAAGTTTCGTGTAGAGCGGACGGCCAAGCCAGAGATGAAGAAGTCGTTTAAGATAGGTGAACAAATGGTTGAGACTCTCGTCTTCGAAGACCGAGCGTACGAAGATGGTAAGCTCATTGAAGTCGCTCTCGATTACTTCGCCCAAGACGACAACGGTACAGTTTTCTACTTGGGTGAAGACGTGGATGAATATGAGGATGGTAAAATCATCGGCCACGACGGAAGTTGGTTGTATGGCAAAGACACTCCAGCGCCAGGGGTGATTTTTGCAGCGAAGCCCACGGTTGGACGAAAATGGCGAACGGAAGACGTTTCTGACGAGATTGGCGAACAGAACGAGGTCGTATCGATAACGGAGACTGTGAAGACACCTTCAGGAACCTACGAAAACTGCGTGAAAGTCAAGGAAGACTTGGCCGATGGAACTGTCGAATACAAGTACTATGCACCAGGTGTTGGCGTTGTGCGGGAACAGCCACATGACGGTGATGTGTTTCTGAAGTCGCACGAATCGTTGAAGGCGAAGTAACGCAGCATCGAAACACTTCGTTGCGGGGTTAAAAACGATGTCAAAAAACGAGTGGACTTCCGAGTCCGTCGTTCCGTATTCAGTCATGCTCAAATCTATATGAGCGCGAAAGCCATACCAAACAACCAATCTACAAGGTCGATTATGAACCATAAAACAATCGCGAGTTGCAAAATTAGAGACTTAGTTTTTGCGATCATGGTCGTAACGTGCGCCGTGATCTCGGCACAGGAGAGTGGAACGCCGATCCCGCAACCCAAGGTTGCCGACTTGCAAGTGTCTGATGCCAATAAACGAGTGGATCTCGTGTTACCCACATTCAGTAACCCGACCAAAGTGACCAACCCATTGTTTCCGGTTTCGAAACAGGCGTCGTTTTGCCAAGATTCGAAGAACGAAACTTTGCTTGACGCCATGTCCCCTTTTTAGGACATGGCCGGAGCGACGCTTTCAAACGATACGAAGAGCGTGAAGAATCTCTGGTCGAAGCGGAGTCTGGAGCGGCCGAAGTCTTGAAAACGTTACCCCCCACCGCACTCGAAAAACACAAACAACCACCAAAAGCCATTCAGGATGCGGTATGCAACTACTTATTGTCGAAGACGAACAGAAGATCGCCAAACTGCTCCGCCGAGGACTTCTCGAGGAGCGGTATTTGGTGGACAATGCCTTCGACGGCCAAGAAGCGATCGAGAAATGTGCTGTAAACAACTATGATTTGGTTGTTCTGGATCTCATGATCCCAAAAGTGGATGGGATCAGCGTATGTCGAAAGATTCGAGAGACAAACACTTGTCTTCCAATTTTAATGCTGACGGCCAAGGACGCCTTCGATGACAAGGTGGCTGGGCTTGATGCGGGCGCGGACGATTACGTAACCAAGCCGTTTTCATTCGCTGAGCTTCTCGCAAGAATTCGCGCTTTATTGCGTCGCGGCAAAACAGCAGATCCAGCCGTTCTTGCCTTGGATGATCTCAAACTCAATCCGGCGACGAAGGAAGTCGTGCGTGGAGACACCTCTATTTCGCTAACCGCGAGGGAGTTTGCATTGCTTGAGTATTTTATGCGCTATCCGAATGTCGTACTTACCAAAACGCGGTTGCTGGAACATGTTTGGGATTGCAATTATGACGGCTTGTCGAATGTCGTAGAAACATATGTTAAATACGTACGGAAGAAAATTCGGATAACTGAAGAGGACTCGGAACTCATTCATACGTTGAGAGGATCAGGCTACGTGCTACGAAAGAAAAGCGATGTTCAGTAAAGCTCGAATATCGCTGACATGGATCTATTCGCTCGTGTTTTTAGCATGCTTTTGGGCCTTCAGCCTTGGACTCGTCGCATGGATGGAGTTATCCTTCCATGACGACGTCAGCGATCAAGTCGTAGCGAAGGCGAGTCCCGAAGTTGCGAATGCCGATTGGAGGGGAGTTGCAGTCGACCTCAATGAAATTGCTCTCGATCGACTAGAATTCTCCGTGGTTGTGCTCAACGTCGTTCTCCTTTTTGTCATCCCATCGCTCTCCTGGTATCTCACCGGCAAGGCGCTTGAGCCGGTCAGGCGATCGCATGAGGCGCAACGTCAATTCGTGTCGGACGCAGCACATGAATTGCGAACGCCACTTACTATCATTCGGAGCGAAATCGAAATGGCCCTCAAGCGCGAACACACGTCCGAAGATTACCGAGAAGCGTTGGTAAGCAACTTAGAAGAAGTTACGCGGCTTTCGGAGCTTGTCGAGCGTCTGTTGTTTTTGGCCAAACACGATGATGAAAAGGACCAGTCAGCATTCGAATCAATCGATCTAACGGATCTGTTGAGCTCAGTCCTCGCTCGCTACCGAATACCTTTCGCAGAAAGGCAGTTATTGCTCGAATTCAAGCCCGCTGAGAAAAGTGTGCTGGTGCTTGGAGACGCGATAATGCTCGCAATGATGTTCGGCAACCTTGTCGACAATGCGATCAAGTTTACAGAAATCAACGGTACGATAACCGTTTCCATGGAATTACGCGAAGCTAAAGTTGTGATCGAAATCGTCGATACAGGCATCGG
Source organism: Pirellula sp. (assembly GCA_043750255.1). Taxonomy (GTDB): domain Bacteria; phylum Planctomycetota; class Planctomycetia; order Pirellulales; family Pirellulaceae; genus JBKCUI01. Next base: position 5,476 of record JAYVBW010000599.1, on the reverse strand, counting down.
CATCGCCCCAGAGATGCAGGAGAAAATATTTGATAGGTTCACTCGCGCCGATGCGTCGCGTGGTCAAACAAAGGGCCATGGTCTTGGGCTATCGATATGTCAAGCGATTGCCAAGTGCCATCACGGTATCGTGTCCGTGTCGTCGCAAGGACAAGGCAGCACTTTCGCAGTCGTATTGCCGATCGCTTAGCTTGGACTATTCACGACCCGCTGCGTAAGCGAGGGACAACAGGCAATCCCTCGCTTACGCAGCGGGTTATGATGCTGAGCATTCTGTGCCAAGAATTTACGGCTCACTAACGTATTCTTCACGTATCCAACTGAGTTGATCATGACCAAAGTCCTCGATATCCGACGGTCCATCCGCTCCAGCAATCGTGGCGCAAACGGACAGAAAAAACACATCAAACAAATCATGATCGCCATCGCGATTTCCATTGCAGCGTCGCCTGAGACCAGGAATCGGTGGCTCACACGTGGCTGACACTTTTTCGATATCAGCGCGGTTCATTTCCTAAGTTGAGTTCGGTCACTTCTTCAATGCTTTTTGTTGCAGTGCTTTTCGTGAATAATTCCTGGCGAACGATCTTGCCAGGAATCTCGTCGCTCTGCCAAAGCTTCACGGTCATCGGACCAGTTTCATTACTTTCTTCCCATTCGAAAATCGTCGTATTGAACTCGCGCATACCGATTTCAATGACTTCCGCACCTGTTTCCTTCGCCTTGGTAGAGGGCTGGAGAAACCTAGCTTCGTCCATACCTTTTGGAAGCCGATAGGTTGCTGGGTAGCTGACAATATCAGCTCCATTTTCGACGATGGGCTCATCAGGACGTTGCACTGTCACTTGGCTGCCCACAGACACTCCGTTCTCATCTTTCCTCTCAAGCCACAGCTTAGTCATGACAATCACCGAGCCACCGGAGTTGGAAACCACTCTTTTTCGTACCACGAACGACTTTTCGGGAAACCGACTCCAGTTGGCGAACTCGGGATGCACAACTTTAGGAAGCGTTTCGTCTACGGCATTGACGATAGGCAATTGATTCGTTGCTTTCGACTCCTTACGCAAATCGCATCCAAGCAACGTGACAACGCCGAGAATCATCCAACTCAATTTTGCATTCATGTTTTTTACCTTGAAGAGAACTTAAACCGTTTGACGATTGTGGTTCTAGTCCCCAATCGATTCGCCAACTCGCTCATGTTCAACGAAAAAGTTAGAGCTAACGCCTCTTTGCGCCTTGACTTTCCTCATCGGCTACTTTAGCGTCATCCTTCTTAATCTGGGCTTCTTGCTCAACTGTAAGCTTATCCGTGGGCAAGATGATTTCGCTACTTCCGCCACATCCCAGACAAGTCATTCCCACTACCAATACGGCGAAGACCATCAATTGTTTCATGAAAAATCTCTCTGTCCTAATTTTAAGAATAGATCATTACTTGTTTAGAAAATCGTTGCCAGTCGAGGCTTCTGTTTCAAGAACGACAACACGGCCACAGTTGCAGGATTCGGAATCTTCTTTCGCAATTTCAATTTTTTGCTCCGCAGTCAACGGCGTGGTCGGCAAGCGTATTGCGGGAGAGTTCGCATCACAACCGAATAGAACACACAGTCCCAACAAGGAGAGACGCAATCTCATAATTGATTCTTAACCTAATTGCATGGATGAAAGTTCCAAACGAGGCGGACAGGATTCGAAATCCTGCCCACTAATTTAAATCGATCAGGGATCGACCAAAAGCGATAACTACAGGTCTGAGTTGACAGCATTTCCGTCATCAATAACGCACAAATTCATCCAGACAATTGCATCGACATTGAACGGAGCAAAGTGAACGGATCCATCGCCGAAGACCGCATTTAAACCGCCAGGGTGCGAAGAACCAAAGTATCGCCGCCAAACGGTGGTTGTGCCGTTATTGAATGCCGATGGCGTTCCTGTTGCAGGAAGGGATTTATCCAAATCGGATTTTGGTGGGAAGTGATATCGCAATACACATTCGTCCCATCCAGCGTTGTTCCACCGTTCGTTATCACCACCATCCGTACCGTGGCGGGTCGGAGGCAGGTGCTTTTCTGCAGCAGCGATGCTATTGGATGTTCCGTCGGTAAAATCGGCGAATCGACGCTTGGCTCCTTGGGCCGACCAGACGATTGTTCCCTTTCGCCCACCGGTATTTCCAAAGTTTTCAGGCGTACGTTCGTTTCGACGAGGTGATAAGCCGAGCGGAACAGGAGGAGTATCTCCCCAATTTTCGTGCACTTCGCCCTGGTAGAAACCAGCGCTTCCGGCATAGTCGCATCGACCAAGCAACGCGGTGCCATAACCCGTTGGTGCCCTTCGGGAAGGACAATAGTAAGACGGAATCAAAGCTCTCGCTACGTCGTTTTCACCGTTGTAATTGGTTGGTCGACCGGTGTGAATGGGTGGCAAGTCGAATTTTGCGAGGTTGTAAACGTTGGTTGCTTCGATGTAAGGAAGAATCTTGAACCAGTGACTCCAACCGTTCGGGTGAGCAGCATTGCAGCAAGTCGTACCACTCTCGTATGCACCTATTGGTTCATTGTAAACCATGCCAGGCAAACTCGGATCTCCGTCGTACGGACCCTTAGGCAAATATCCATATGCAGATTCATGATTCAAAAAGGCTAAGCCAATTTGCTTCATGTTGTTTCCGCATTGCATGCGGCGTGCTGCCTCGCGTGCGGCTTGTACTGCAGGCAAGAGCAAGCCTACGAGTATTCCAATAATCGCGATTACTACCAAGAGCTCGACAAGCGTAAACGCATCGCGTTTGCCCCTGTCGCCGAAGCGTCGCTGACATCGATTTCGCATAACCATGAGATCCTCCAAGTGAAATGTGCTAACACTAATTGACTCGCTAACTGCGATGTGCACTTTGTAGTGATGAGCACAAGAGGGTCAATAGTTTGAAAGGAATGTTCACCGTATCTTCTATTGTTCTTCACGAAGACGCTCGAAGGGTTGCCTGATTTATTAAGATTGCGATAGGATTTGCGAATTTGCCCTCACGAGTACGTCGAAGGTTTCGTGTACGGTACAGTTGGCGCATTCAATTCGCGCACAAGAGTCTAAAGGGAAAACCGTCCTAGAACGCACAACCGCCGGAAAGTAAAGAAAATGCACTACAGTGCCAATGCATCGCCATGCCGGTCGCGTTCCATTTGCGTGATGCGATGCATGTCATAAATCAATTGCACGTCGCAGCCCCGTTGCTGGACATCGCGGCGTGCAAACATACGTTGCTGCGTGCTGACCATCACTTCCGGTGGCAAGCTCGCCATCTGGCCGAAGAGTCTTGCGTAGTTGACAAAGCTCGGGACATTGCTGGTTACGAATCCGTACATCATACTGCACACGCCGATCACTTTGCCGGTGAAGATGCCTGTATTGATTGCGGTCTTGGAATAATCCCCCATGATGCAGCCTAAGAACTGCATGTTGGTCGACGCTTTGCCGAACCCGTATTCCATGTTGACCATGCCATAGGTATTCTTCAAGTCGCTGTTGCAGGTGCCTGCTCCCAAATTGATCCAGCTCCCGAGATAGCTGTGACCAAGGAATCCGTGGTGCTGTTTGTTGCTGTAGGGTTCGACAATGGAAGCTTCGACTTCGCCACCAATTTTGGTCGTATGGGATAACGATACAGCATCCTTAATTGCAGAGTGTTCTAGGATACGAGCCTTCTTGCCAATGTAGATCGGTCCTCGCAATAGAGTATAGGGCCCGATCTGTGCACCGCTGTCGATGACGATGGGGCCCTTGCGAGTGTCCGTCAAAACATACTCACCGACCGAAGCGCCATCGGCCAGGAACAATCCGTCTGCCAATTGCCGCAACTCGGATACCTGTGGAGTGCCGGATCGTCCTTCAGCAGCATTTGTTCCAAGCTCAATCCGCCACTCAAGGCTATCGCGGATGCAATTCATATTGCAGGCAATCAGTTCGTGCGGAACGGAAATGGTTCCCAATTCGCATTCATAGGTTTCGAACGCTTTGGTCTTTTCTAACCATTCTTCCACACCCAAATAGCCATAGTGAAATAATTGTTCAACAGTCCACGGTGGATTGATGACAGCAGCCACATGCTCCCTATCCCAAATGACCATTGGCACGGAGTCGGGCGTAGCTTGGCAAGCGAGGCGATAAAGAAATTGAATCTGCTCGAAACTCTGCTTGGTCGGTGCGACTCTCGCGTTGAGCAACAACCGGATTCGTCGTTCTGGTTTTCCATCATTGGAATTGTCATCTAGCATCCGCAACCTTGGGAAATCGATCCGCTGAAGTGTTTGGAGATGTGGACGGGAGATGCCGTACACCTCACTCCCCATCGGTTCAAGCAAATCCACCAGCCGAAAACTACCGCATGTAACCGCAGCCGCGAGCCTGGCTATCGTAATGGGAGCCAAAAGTTCACATTGAGGATCTTCGAAGACAACAATCGACATAAAGCTCTGCCTGTTTAATGGGAATCGCGTTGTTCGAGGCGATCCGTTCGAATAAAACTGAAACTAGAACTACAATTGTGCCGGATTCGCATCGTTTGACTAGCATTTTCCGAATCCTTACAAAACGATAGCAAGATGAGTAGTGGGTTTGCATCGATTGCGTAAAATGTCAGGTGTGTGACTGTCGACTTTCCGTTCCAAACCAAAGCCTAAAGCCAAAATGCTAGACCTGTACGACAAAATCCAAGATGCCAGCGATGCCATTCGAAAAGTCTGGGGGCGCACCCCGCATGCAGGAATCATCCTAGGAACGGGACTTGGCCCACTCGTTCAACGCATTGAGGTCGAAGCGAGCCTGGAGTACTCCGACATTCCTCACTTTCCTCGCTCAACCGCGACTTCGCATCGTGGACGATTGGTATGTGGGATGCTTTGCGGTCTACCGGTCATGGCCATGGAGGGTAGATTCCACATGTATGAAGGCTACGAACTCAAACAGATTACGTTGCCCGTCCGAGTGATGAACGCTATGGGTGCCGGACTGTTAATTGTCTCCAACGCATGTGGTGGGATGAACCCATTCTACAAGTCCGGTGACATCATGTTGATCGACGACCACATCAACTTGCTCGGCGGCAATCCACTCATCGGCATCAACGATGACCGGCTCGGTCCACGCTTTCCCGATATGTGCCATCCCTACGACCAGTCGCTCATCGATGCAGCCTTGAAAACAGCTCGCAAGCACGACATCGTCGCACACAAGGGAGTCTTTGTTGCGGTCTCCGGTCCGAACTTGGAAACCAGAGCAGAATACCGTTTCTTGCGCGCGATCGGAGCGGACGTGGTTGGAATGTCAACTGTTCCTGAAGTCATTGTGGCAGTCCATTGCGGCATGCGTTGCGTTGGATTCTCGGTGATCACCGACATGTGTTTACCGGATGCGCTCGAGCCCGCAGTCGTTCAAAAAATCATCGCGATTGCAAACGACGCCGAGCCACGAT
>JAYVBW010000598.1:0-3007 GCA_043750255.1 Pirellula sp. | reverse complement strand
AATCGCTGGCTGCCGTCCCGGAAGATACTCCCAATGCGTTTCAAGCTGAGCGTGCGTGTCGGTCAGATGCAAAAGAGTAACCTTCTTGCCACGGGAAGGAGCGAGCGCCAACCCGCTTTTTTCGATCGACAAACAAGCTGCTCCGACACATGTCCCGGTGACAATTCTTCTCCGTGAAATGCTCATTGACTTTTTTCTCGATTAATAAAGTTGGTAAAACATGCCCTAAATGGAGCTGTCCTTGGAAGGTTGCTGCAGGAAACTTATCATTTCCAAACGCGACATGAATGATTCCCGCCGAAGCACATCACCATTGGCGTCGATAATGAGTACCGCTGGAATACCTCGAATGCCGTAGCGGGCCGCAATGGCCGCGTCCCGTTTATCGTCTACGTCAATGTAAAGGGGCACAAATCCATTCTTTACTACCTCGCTTACTTCTGGGTCCGACCAGACCTCGTGCTTCATAACGATGCAGGGAGGGCACCATGACGCACTGAAGACTAGAAGGAGCGGCTTTTCACTTTCTCGGGCCTCAGCCATCGCCAATACAAAGTCCTCCCGCCAATCTATCGTAGATACGGGAGCGTCAACCCCGAATGTTCGGTAAAAAAGCCCTTTCAGCATGGGCCATTGCAGAAAAAGTAGTAATGCGATGATCACGGCAGGAATCAGGAATCCCTTGCCCCGGAATCCTGCGCTTGATCGTCCTACGTTGGGCACAGGATCCTTTCGTTGTTGCTCGCCAAGTTTAACGTGAGTATCAGATTCACCGTTCATATGTGTTGGTCTTTCTTGGGGATTTCATGATCTGAGCCCGGGAGCGGTTGAGTTACCGACGGTTCCACTGTCGGCAAACGGTTCGCGGGTGAATGGATGAAAAAACTCTGAACCAAGGATGCAAACAGAAGTGCAGCGGCTATCCATACTCCTGGACACAGCCGACAGCCCTTTCCATTAACGTTGCATGACATGATTGAACTCCTCTTGAATATTTGTTAGTGGGAGGAACAGGTAACACCGTCTTGGGAACTGCGCACGCGGTTCCAAGGCATGTTGGCCAACAGCATTGCCATTCCGCACCAATCGGTTACGCCAGAAAAAACGAGGCCTATGCCGACAATGGCGGAAACGGCGTAGAATGCCGGATGAAGTGAGGCTCCAAGCAACACGCCAGCGGTTACCAGTGAGCCAGCGCCAATTCGCACTTGACGTTCAAGCGAAACTACCCTGCGGGTTGCACGAACGACCGGTAAGCCAGCGGCCTCCCAGGCCAGCGTTCCGCCCTCGACATTGACGACATTTACCCCGGCGCCCTCGAGCCGATCGCATGCCTGTCGACCGCGGCTCCCGGAACGGCAAATTACATAGAGCGACTCGTTTGTCTCGCTATTGCGGCCCTTCTTGATTACGTCCACTTGTAGTTGGTCAAGAGGCATGTTGCGAGCAAAATCGATGTGAGCCTCCTGGAATTCAATAGCAGTCCGCACATCGAGCAGCTCGACGGGCTTTCCAGTCGATCTCAGATTAGCGAGTTGTTGGGCAGTGATCGTGGCAGTCATGTTCATCTCCTCAAATTGTGTCAACGTATCTTGATCCGACGATATGTCATCGCAAAAAAATCTATCTGTTTTTCCGAACCCTTAATCTTGCCTTAGCCGAACTTTTCTTCCCATCGCGATTTTAAGCTTTGCTGTAAGCGATCTTGAAATCCTGACGGCATCTCGTAGGGTTGACCTGCTCGATACAGCAAAATAGTCTGACGAATATTGTCGACGACCACTTGGCAGGGATTGCAGCCAGCCAAATGCTGCGAAAACTCCTCGCAGATTTCAGATAACTGCTCACCGTCCACATAGTCGTTCAGAGCTTTAAAAAGTTCTTCGCAGGTCATATTGGAATCCTCGCAAACGTTGCGTACAGTTTTTGATCCAGGAAAGCGGAAAAGGTTACAAAAAATCAGGAATGTTTGTGGTCGGGGATCATTGCCTGCATGGAGTCGCCGAACTTCTGCGTCAAACGCTCACGAAGAGCCAGTCGAGCCCTCAACAGTCGAACCTTGACTGTCGATTCTGTCAGCTCCATCGCTTCGGCCGTTTCTCGCACTGAAAGTCCCTCGACGTCGCGCAGAATAAAGACCAAGCGATACTTGTCATCCAATTCCGAAAGCGCTTTTTCGATTTCCGCTTGAACTTCCGCTTGCTGAGCAATCTCGTCGGCTGTCTTGCTCCAAGGAGCGATGAACTCGGGATGCGGAACGTCGCTGTAGTTTTCCTCTGAAACCATGTCCGACATCGAGACAACCTTGAGCCCACGCTTCTTTCGCAAAATCTTCAGAGCGTGGTTGCTGGCGATCTTCAAGACCCACGTTGCTATGGACGACTCTTCACGGAAGTTTGCGATATGTTCGATCAAAGCGAGAAAGGTCTGCTGGGTAGCGTCCTCGGCATCCTCAGCCTGCCGAAGAATCCGAAACGCTAGACCATAAACACGCGGCTGAAGACTGACGATCAGTCGTTGAAAGGCAGCAAAATCGCCTGATTTCGCTCGATGTAGCAAATCGATGTCCGTCGGTTCTTCGATGAGTTGACTCTCCATTTGCTCTTCTTTAACCCCTCATGAATCTAACCTGAACCTATTTTGCCATTCATGCCAGAACCATTGTAACCTTTCTCACCCTCGTGGTTCTACCCTTACAACTCTCTATTGATTAAGGAACCTGAAAATGCTCTTAAAATACTTCTACGACAAGTCTTTAGCGCACGCTTCTTACCTGGTCGGCTGCCAGCGGACTGGCGAAGCGATCGTCATCGATCCAAGCCGCAGTGTCGACCAGTACCTGGAAGCAGCCGCTGCCGAAGGACTCCGAATCACCGGCTCGGCCGAGACGCATATTCATGCGGACTTTGTTTCCGGTTCTCGCGAGTTAGCCGATCGAGCCAACGCAAGGCTCTACCTCTCGGATGAAGGCCCTGCCGATTGGAAGTACCAATTCGCGAACAAACAT
>JAYVBW010000597.1:0-1537 GCA_043750255.1 Pirellula sp. | reverse complement strand
AATCGCTTTGTTTTTTTCATCGACTTCCAAGCGTGTGGTCGGTTCAAGTACATCCATCGATAGAAGCGTGGCCACAAGCTGCTTGGGATCCAGCGAACTAAGACGGTAGACTTTCATTCTCGCTTCGAGCATGCTCATCGAATCGGCATTTTCGTTTGGGACATCAATGCGCCGCACGAACGCGGTAATAATCGCCATTTTGTCCGGCGGAGCTGATGCGATAACGCTATTTCGTCTCGCGTTGGCGACAAGATAGATTTCGCCCTTTTCTTTTGGCTTGGGCGGTGCTGGAATACCTTGCTGCTGTCGCTGTTGTTGCTGTTGCATCATCATCTGCTGTTGCTGCTGAAACGCCTGTTGTTCTTGGGGTGTTATGGGGCCTGCCTTTGTGGCGGTTTCCAATCCCAGGAACTGTCGAAGCTGGTCTCTGGCATCATTTGCGCGCACGTACTCCAAAACAAATTCGCGTGCGAGGCCTTCCAACGCAGCTTGCGATTGCTCCTCCTTCAAAATGCGATTCAACTCCGACAAATTCGCTGCCGTGTCCATCGCCTCCAGTCGATTCGTGGCCGCCAAAGCATTGAGTTCGCCGTTGCTGCTAATCAATGGCTTTAGCTCGGCAACTACATCGGCGGCAATCAGAGTGTTCAGTGAAAAGGAAACTCGAACAAAACGATGCGGAGGCAACGAATCGAGTTTCGAGACATCGACTTTGGGGACTTGTGCAGTATTGATCCCCTTTGTCTTTAACACTTGAATGATTCCGCCAAATTCCAGCATCGTAAAACCGCGAGCCAATAGGTGTCTGTTAAAAAGATCGCGTGTTTCCTCGAGGCTGTGCTTTCTTTGGGTCGCGATGTTTAGGTAATCGCCTGGCAGTTCTTGCCAATCCAAGGACATGCTGGAAACTTCGGACAACCATCGCATCAGATCTGGCCAGGTTTGATTACGAAACTGAAATTGCAACATTCCCTGTTCGTCGGGTTTGACGTCAAACTCCCGTTTGTTCGGAGCTTCTGGTGGTTCGCTTTTGCGTTTGACTGCTTCGGGTATGCCGCTTTCACCGGGTTTTGCATCGCCGGGTTTTATTTCACCTGGTTTTATTTCACCTGGGGGCTTTCCGATCGGTACACCTGGAGCAACATTGTTTACAGGCGGAGTACCTGGTACCACTCCGTTTGGCGGCATTCCTTTACTGGGTCTCGCTGAAGATGCATCGAACACCTCCTGCGCTATTGCAGCGGGTTTGGCTCCCACGCAAAACAGCCAGAAGACAACGAGGATAGCGATACAGGGCGTTCTCATGGACTTATTCCGTTTTCGGACTGGTAGGCGTAGAGTATCTAATTTCATTTTTCCCGAGCAGCTTGCGCCACTGTTGGATAGCTTCGACTTGGTTCTTGTCGGGATGGTATCCTAAATTTTTCCCAGTGATATTGGTGAGTTGATTGATCGCTAGGACACGTTCATCCATAAGTGAACTTGAAAGTGCTTCGACCAATAGTTTATCTGCGCCCGCTGACAATTGCTCCTGGGA